>JBOHBE010000027.1:0-6802 GCA_050698235.1 Gaiellales bacterium | reverse complement strand
TCCTGGAACCGCACCTTGACCGACACGACCTTGCGCTTGGCCGGCATGACTCCGAGCACGACCTGCACCAGCCCGCCGACGGGGAATGCCTCGGCGCCGAGCGCTGTGCCCGCGCCGACCACGTCGGGCTCGGAGACCGCCGGCTGGCGACGCTTCGGGTCATAGCCGCACTCCGAGTCGGTGACGGTGCGCCGATCGACGATCTGGAAGAAGCATCCGCCGACGCCATGGCTCAGCGGCGCCATGAAGTAGACGTGGCGATGCCCACCGCGAATCACCGAGACCAGCGGCCGGGCGCGAGCCAGATCCGCGTAGATCGTTCCGCCCCCAGACACGAAGGGCCGGACGAAGGGGCTGAGCTGCTCGCGCTCCTTCTGTGACAGGCCGCCGGAGAGGTAGTGCACGACGACGTGTTTCGACTGCGCGACCTGTCTCGCGCCGGCAACATGGCTCGCATGCGCCGCCGCGACCCCTACCGACACCGCGATCGCGGCGGCGAGCAAGAGCCAGCGCGCGCGAGGGGCATGGTGCGAGAGCCCCGACCGCGCCCATTTCTTCAGTCCCACCCCACAAGTATGACACTCGGGTTCGATCCGCAGGAACCGGATCGTGGTGCCGGGCGCGATCGAGGGCTACGCCGAGGCGCGTACGGGATGCCGCATCCACAGGTTCGGCTCGACGTACACGCCGCGCCCGCCGGAAACCTCCATCGGCACGAGAGCGCCCGGCACCACGTAGCGTCCGTCGGCCGGGAAGCGCATCCCGGCCCACTCCTCCCACTCCTCGCGCGTGCCCTCCACCGTCAGCGACGCCGGGCACACGTCGAGCCGCTCCGCGCCGAGCCGGGCGTGGAGGCGGATCCACGGGTCGAACGGGAGCCCGTCGGCCCGGGTCCACCCCACGTAGTCCTCGATCGGGATGAGCGGGTAGCGCTCCTTCCAGGTCGGCCGCACCGGCGCGATCAGGGACGAGAACCCGCGCCGGCCGGCCAGGTCGCGCATCCCCTCGATGAGGAGGCCCGAGAGCCCCTCGCCCCGCCGCCGGTCGTCGACGACCGCAACGAGCGCGGAGAGCACGTCCGGCTCAAGCCGCGCCCCGTCGCCGAACCAGCGCGCGACCATGTCGTCGACGCCGCCGGGCAGGCCCTCGCGCTCGCGCGTCGGGATCGTGCGGCCGTAGCCGACGACGGCATCGCGCTCCTCGTCCCAGAGCACCAGCTGGAGCTCGGGCAGCTGCTCGCGCAGCTTGCCCCAGTGCTCGACGAGCACCTCACCGTGCCCCATGTACTCCGGAAACGCCTCGGGTACCTCGTCGGTGCGCTCCGCCAGATCGGGCCGCTCGGCGAACGTGAACACGCGCACGGCGACCCACTCTAACGAGGCGCCTCCCGCCGCAGGGGGAGGAACGCAGTCGCCGCCACCGAAGGTGACGCCCAGTTGACTTCGAAAGGAGGTGCCAACGTGTCGTCAACCACCTCTCGTGCCCCGAGCCTCTCGGGCTGGGCGATGTTCGCGGCGATCTGGCTGGTCATCGCCGGGTCGTTCAACCTCGTCGAGGGGATCACCGCGATCCACAAGGGCAACTACGTCGTCAATGAGTTCCTGTTCTCCAGTCAGGACTTCTGGGGATGGGTGCTCCTGATCTTCGGGCTTCTCCAGCTGGTGGCCGGATTCATGGTGTTCTCCGGCAATCCCAGCGGGTTCATGCTCGGTGTCTCGGTCGCAACCGTTGCGATCTTCATCTGGTTCTTCTTCCTGTTCGCCGCTCCGCTCGGAGCGCTGATCGCAGTGATCGTCAACGGGCTGGTCATCTACGGCCTCACGGTCGGTAGCGAGACCGGCTGAATACAGCACCGCCTCCGGCACGGGCCCAGCCTCTGCCGGAGGCGGTGCCTTGCCGGCGCCGGCCGCCGCGTCCGAGCGCGGATACGCCCCGCCCTATAGGTTGGTCAGGTCATATCGACCGACAAGAGGGGGCTGGCATGCTGAGGCGAGGGATCATCGGAATGGTGGTGGGCATTGCGCTGACGGGAGCGGTGCTCGCGGTCACGGCGTCGGGCTCGACCCGGTCGCATTCGGCGGGGCACGTCAGGTTGCACCTGATCGAGCATCCCGTGAACGAGCACGTCGTCGACCTGCCGCCCAGGGGCGTCGATTCACAGGGCGATCAGTTCCCGTTCTCGAACCTTCTGTTCGACAGGTCGAACAGCCACCAGGTCGGCCGCGACCAGGGCAACTGCATTCGCACCAACCCGCAGCGGGGCGAGTGGCAGTGCAGCTGGACGAACAAGCTCAGAAACGGTGAGATCACCGTCGAGGGGCCGTTCTACGACACGCGCGACAGCGTGCTCGCGATCATCGGCGGCACAGGCCAGTACCGGGACGCACGCGGGCAGATGCTGCTGCACGCACGCTCCGTCGGCTACGACTTCGTGTTCTCGATCGACCGCTGAATCGCTCCGGCTCTGGGCCGCCTCCAACCAGGAGGCGGCCCGGAGCACTGCGCACTCACATCGAACTCCCATATCACCGGCGCTATAGTTCGTCGGTGCTATGGACATCCCCTTCGGAGAGGCAAGAACCGCGCCCAACACGGGTCCAACGGCCCGTCGCCAGAGTGCTCGGTGACGTTCGTAACGAACTTCGGATGTGACGCAAAGTGCCTCTCCCGCAACCTGACCCCGACATCCTGCGCCTGGCGCAGCACGGTGACGACGACGCGTTCTCGGTGATCGTTCGCCAGTACCAGACGCCGCTCTACAACTACGTTGTGCGCGTGCTCTCGGGAGACCGGGCGCTGGCCGAGGACATGTGCCAGGAGGTCTTCATCCGCGTCCACCGGGCGTTGCCGACCTTCGACAACCGCTGCCTCTTCACGACCTGGCTCTTCCAGGTGGCGAAGCACCGGGTGGTCGACGAGCTGCGGACGCGCGAGCGCCGCGGGCGGCCGTCCCTGGAGCTGGACGCCGACGCCTACCTGGAGCTCACCGCCCCGCCGCAGTCCGGCCCGATCGAGGAGATGGACATCGTCTGGCGGGCGATCGGGGCGCTCAGCGTCGACCTGAAGATGGCGCTCCTCCTCCGCGATGTGGTCGGTCTCCCGTACGCCGAGATCGCCGACGCGATGGAGACGACCCTGGCGAACGTCAAGTGGCGGATCTACAAGGCGCGCGAGATCGTCGCCGCCGAGCTCTGCCGCGAAGGGCTCGACCTCCCGGCCACCGGCCGGACCGCGGCTACCTGATCCCGGCCGAGAAGAACCTGACCGGCGCCGGATGCGCGTCCGCCTCCGGGGTCAGCCCGATCTCGAGCGGGCCCTTCTCCTGCCCGTGGCTCGTGAGCATCGGCTCGGCCGGGTCGTCGACGTTCAGAACGACGCAAGCGTGCTGGTGCGCGGGATCGTCGCCGAGGATGACGTAGTCGCCGGGCCTGAGCTCGGCCTTCGTGATCTCGTGCGCGTGGGCGAGCATCGTGACCGTCGTGACCGGCGTGTGCCCTCCGGTCGGGTCGGGGGCTCCCGCGGCACTCGCAATGCAGGCGGCGAACTCCGAGCAGTCGAGCGTGATCGGAAGGTCGTGGTTGTGCCACTTCTCGATCGCGATCGCCGTCTCGTTCGGGCCCCGCACATCGTCGACCGGATAGTGGATCTGGGCGGTGTTGGCGATCGCCCACCGCTGCTCGGCGACCATCGTGTCGCGAATCTTCTGCCGGCGGGCATACGACACGAGCTGTGAGCGCCCAAAGGCGTCGATGTGCCTGAAGAGCAGGGCATACGTGCGCTTGCCGATCGATCCGTTCTGCGTGATGTTGGCCTGCTTCTGGAATGCGAGGACACCGTCTCGCATGTTGGCCTCGAACCGGCCGCGCTCGGCGTGGGGCACGAGACCCATGCTGTGAAGCGCGCGCCGATACGCGAAGACGTCAAGGCCGCTGTCGCCCACGCCGACGATGCGGGGCAGCGGAATCAGTGGGTCGCCGGACATGGGATCGAGCCTCCTCGGGACGACGGATGCCACCTAGACGCCCGCGCACCGCTCGAGCTTCCCGGCGGACGTCTGGCTAGCGGCGGAGGAGGCCGCGGACTCCGCGGCGGCGCTCGGGCTTGTCGTCGGTCAGGAGCCGCAGCTCGCTGTAGCTGATCGGGGTCTCGGGATGAAGCGCGTGATCGAGCACGCGGTCGATCGCTATCCGCCCATCGGCGTCGATGTCCTCGAACCAGCAGTTGACGACGAAGCCTCCCCCGTCGCCATCCGCATCCACCGACGTGACGCACACACCCGCACGCACCTCCTCGCTGAAGAAGCGTCCGTGGAACCGCAGCCGGTCGCCCGTCCGGAGCGGCTTCGATGTCGCAAACGCGACGCCGGTCGCCGACAGGCCGATGACGCGGCCGAGCACCTCGGTGTGCTCGAGAAGGCCGCCGCAGTAGACGGCCTCGAGCGTCGCCGATCCGCCGATGTCGAGCTGGAACGGCGCCTCCCGCTCGAGGTGGTCGACCCCCGCCGGTCGCAGCGCCAGGTGCGACCGGTCGCCGCGCTCGCGCTCGGACTCCACACGCAGGTCGATGCGCCACGGCTCGCCGGCCTCATCGACGATCGAGCCGACCAGCGTCGAGCCCTGCTCCGCCAGCCCGGCATCGGTGCTCACCGTGACCAGGCCTCCGGTGCGGTACTCGACGACGGCCGTCAGCCGCCGACCCGTGTCGGTTTCGAGGTCCCCGATCCCGCTCTCGCCGAACAGAAGCTCGAGCGCCGCGTCCATGTCGGGTCGTCCATCGTCCGGCGCGGCGAGGAGCGCCGCCTCCCGGTCCGCCTCGACGAGGTCGGCGATCGCCCGCGAGCGCTGGATCGTCACGGCCTGGCGTGCGAGGCACGAGGTCAGGCGGTTCTGCATCTCCGTGACCTCGGCCCTCGAGCGTTCGATCGGCTCGCACTCACCGGCGGCCATCCCGGCCTCGATCAGGGCCTCGGCCGCGCCGTCGAGCGCGGCGACGGCAAGCGCCAGCCGCGCCTGCGCGTCGAGCAGCGCCTGCTCGTCGACCCCTGTCTCATCGACCCATTGCGAACACATCTCGGTGAGGTCATCGGCGCGCGCCGAGCGGGCGTGAATACGCGGATGCCCCAATCGGCCCTCCCCAACTTGCGGTATGCCGGAAGGCGCTCCGTTACGATCGCGCGCCGTAGGCAATCGGAGGGAGACGCATGACGCTTCGGGTGGTAGGCGCAGGGCTCGGACGCACCGGCACGCACTCGCTCAAGCTGGCGCTCGAGCAGCTCCTCGGCGGCCGTTGCTACCACATGAGCGCGCTCATCGAGCGGGAGGACGACACGGCAGCATGGGCAGCGGCGACCCGCGGCGACGAGGTCGACTGGCCCGGGCTCCTGTCGGGGTTCACGGCCACGGTCGACTGGCCCGCGTGCGGGTTCTGGGAGCAGATCGCCTCGGCCGCGCCCGATGCGGTGGTGCTGCTCTCGGTGCGCGAGTCGCCCGAGGCGTGGTGGGGAAGCTTCGAGCGGACGATCGCCCAGGCACTCCAGAGGGACGTTCCACCCGACGACCAGGCATGGGTGGAGCGCCGGCGAATGGTCATCTCGATGATGGAGCGGACGTTCACCCCCGCCTGGCCCGACCGCGACGCAGCGATCGCCGCCTACGAGCGCCACAACCAGCACGTCCGCGACACGGTCCCGGCGGGGAAGCTCGTCGAGTGGCAGCCCGGCGACGGCTGGGAGCCGATCTGCGCGGCGCTCGGCCTCGAGATCCCCTCCGAGCCGTTCCCGCACACGAACACCCGCGCCCAGTTCCGCGAGCACAGCGGCCTGGAATAGGCGCCACCGGGGTACGATTCACTCGTGGAGAGGAGGTGATGAAGAAGATGCGAAAGCCACTCACACGGCTCACCGAGCCGCTCGTGCGCGACGACGGCGTCCTGCGTCCTGCGACGTGGGATGAGGCCCTCGATCGAGCCGCGGGCGGGTTCCGCGACGCGGTCGCCGCGGGCGGCCCGAACGCGTTCGGCCTGTTCAGCTGCTCGAAGGCGTCCAACGAGGTGAACTTCATGACACAGAAGTTCGCCCGGGTCGCCATCGGCTCGAACAACGTCGATAGCTGCAACCGGACTTGACACGCTCCCAGCGTCGTCGGTCTGGCGACAGTGTTCGGGGCCGGGGGCGGAACCAGCTCCTACCAGGAGGTCGAGGAGACCGATGTGATCTTCCTGTGGGGGTCGAACGCCCGTGAAACCCATCCGATCTTCTTCCATCACGTCCTGAAGGCGGTGAACGCGGGCGCGCGGCTTTTCACCGTCGATCCCCGCCGCACCGGATCGGCGCAGTGGGCGGACGCATGGCTCGGCATCGACGTCGGCACAGACGTCGCCCTCTCGAACACGATGGCCCGCGAGATCATCCACGCGGGCCTCGCCAACATGGAGTTCATCGAGCGCGCGACGGCCGGCTTCGCCGAGTACGCCGCATCGGTCGAGGAGTGGACGCTCGAGCGCGGCGAGCTCGAGACCGGCGTTCCCGCCGACGTGATCCGCGAGGCCGCCCACACCTACGCCCGCGCCGACCGGGCGGTCATCTGCTGGACGCTCGGGATCACCGAGCACCACAACGCCGTCGACAACGTCTTCGCCCTCATCAACCTGGCGCTCCTCACCGGCCACGTCGGCCGCTACGGGTCGGGCCTGAATCCCCTCCGCGGCCAGAACAACGTGCAGGGCGGCGGCGACATGGGCGCCATCCCGAACAAGCTGCCCGGGTTCCAGGACGTCAGCGACGACATCGCGCGCGAGAAGTTCG
>JBOHBE010000026.1:0-5663 GCA_050698235.1 Gaiellales bacterium | reverse complement strand
GGCCTCGGGCGGGCGATGTCGCTGGCGTTCGCGGCCGAGGGCGGCGACGTGGTGATCGGCGACGTCCGCGAGGATCCGCGCGAGGGCGGCCGGCCGACGGTGGAGCTGATCGAGGAGCAGGGCGGCGGGAGCGCCGTCTTCGTCGAGGCCGACGCGGCCCGCTGGGACGACATCGACCGTCTGGTGCAGACGGCGGTCGAACGGCGCGGCCGGCTCGACGTGATGGTGCCGAACGCGATCCTGGCCGGCCCGCACTCGAAGGGGCTTCTCGAGACGACCGAAGAGGACTGGGACGCGATCATGGATGTGGGCCTGCGCGGCGTCTTCCTGTGCTGCAAGCGCGCGGTCCAGCAGATGCTCGGGCAGGAGCCGATCGCCGAGGCACGCGGACGGATCATCAACGTGTCGTCGCAGCACGGCATGGTCGGCGCGCCCGGAGCCGTCGCCTACTGCACCGCCAAGGGCGGCGTGGTCAACCTGACCAGGCAGATCGCCGTCGACTACGGCCCGCAGGGCATCATCGTGAACGCGATCGCTCCGGGCAAGATCCTGACCCGGCCGGCCGACGAGCCCGACTCGCCCGAGGTGCTCGCCTACTCGCACTCGCGAACGCCGTTCGCGCGGCTCGGGCGGCCCGACGACGTGGCCGCGGCGGCCGTCTTCCTGGCATCCGACGAGTGCAGCTACGTGAGCGGCACGAACCTGCTGGTCGACGGCGGCTGGATGGCGTACTGACCGCGCGGCGGCGCGCTAGTCGCCGTCGCCGACCGAGCCGATGGAGCTCCACGACGGATCGACCGGCACGGTCTCCCCTCTCCACCGCTCGAGCTCGTGCGACGACGTCTCGACCATCCACGCCGTGACGGCGACCCCGAGGATCGCGGACGCGATGGAGATGAACGAGAGGCCGGCGACGAAGAAGACATCGACCGCATGGCTGCCGGCGCCGCTCGCGAGCGCGAGCCCGGCGATCAGCGGCACCATCCCGCCCGCGAAGGCGGCCATGGTCGCGTTGCCGAGGCCGACCGTCCGGCTCGACATTCGCGGCAGCAGGAACTTGATCGCGAGCCCCATGATCGCCGCGTTGAGCAGCATCGGCACGATGAGGACGATGAGCCGCGACGTGGACGTCGTCCCCGAGCCGAGCGGCTGCGCGTTCACGGATCCGCGAACGATCACGTAGCCGACCATCCCGCCGAGGAGACCGCCGACGAACCGCGCGGCGAGGACGGTCAGCCAGACCGGGCTCGAGCCGCCTGAGGTTGAGGACGGAAACATGTGTGGTGGATATCGGCGGCGCGAGCGGGCGGGTTGAGCTGTCAATCGAGTGTCACGAAAGCCAAATGACACTCACCGCGCGGCCAATTGGCCACCACCGCACAGCCGACCGCCCGAGCTGCCGCCGACCGGCTAACGTGAACCCCGTGGAGGGTGGCTGGCAGCCGTATCCGGGAGCCCCGGATGGGGAAGCGGCGTTTCGGTTGCCGCCCGTCGAGCCAGGCTGGGTCGTCGGAGTGGGAGCCATCTGCGATCTGGGCCCGGAGCACGACGACTCGCGGGATCAGGGCTTCAAGGTAGGCGAGTTCGTCACGCTGGAGGACGGCCGCCGGGTGCTCCTCCACGACGGGGGCCGCGGCTTCGGTATGGGTATCCGGTCGACCGGCGGGTCGACGCCTCCTGACGTCCGCTGGGGCCTCACGCTTGAGCAGCTCGTGAGCGACGTGTTGACGGTCGTACTGCCCGACGACGACGACCCGGAGCCCCACCCCTGGTCGTGGCTGTCCGACCTCGCGCGGTCTCGCGGTCTCGATGTGACCGCCGACGACCTGCGAAAGCTGCCGTACGACGTCGTCTTCACCGACGAGCTGCGCCGATGGCTCGCGGCCTACCGAGAGGAAGCGCCGTAGGGATCTACGGCGCGAGCAGCACGCGCCCGTAGTGCGCGCGCGTCTCGAGGAGGTCCTGCGCCCGTGCCGCCTCCTCGAGCGGCAGGACGGCCTCGATCGCCGGCGCGGCGATCAGGCGCTCGCCGAGCAGGCGGAGGATCTCCCACAGCTCGCGGCGCGAGCCGTCGCTCGAGCCGATCAGAGTGATCTGGCGCGCGAAGAGGTCGATCAGGTCGAGCTCGACCTTCGGGCCGGATGAGGCGCCGCAGATGACGAGCCGGCCCTTGTTGGCGAGGGCCGTGAGCGCCTCGGGCACCGCCGCCGCGCCGACGTGGTCGACGACCAGGTCGACGCCGCGGCCACCGGTGAGAGCGCGCACCTCCTCGCCCCAGCCGGGCTGCGTGTAGTCGACGACGCCGTCGACGCCCGCGGCCAGGGCGCGCTCGCGCTTCGCCTCGGTCGAGGCGGTGGTGATCACCCGGGCGCCCGCGAACCGGGCGAGCGCGATCGCGGCGCCCCCCACCCCCGATCCGGCCGCCGTCACGAGCACCGTTTCGCCCGCCTTCAGCCCGGCGCGCGAGAAGAGCATGTGGTACGCCGTCAGGTACACCGACCCCGCCGCCGCGGCCGTCTCGTAGGAGAGCCCGTCAGAGAGCACGAACAGGTTTCGCACGGGCGCCACGATCTGCTCGGCATACCCGCCATCGTGGTTCACGCCCATCACGCCGTAGTCGGCGCAGGCCGCCTCGTCACCTTCGAGGCAGTACGGGCAGCGGCCGCACGAGAAGTCGTAGTGAACGTAGACCCTGGCCCCTGGCGCAACCTCCGAGACACCGTCTCCGACCTCGATCACCTCGCCAGCTACGTCGTACCCCGGGACGATCGGGAGCGTCGCCCCGTACGCATGGCCGAGGTCCTGGCGCACCCAGATGTCGAGCCGGTTCACGGCGACGGCCGCGACGCGGACGAGCGCCTCGCCCGGACCCGGCGCCACAGCGGGTCGATCGACGAGCTCCAGCACCTCCGGCCCGCCGTGCCTCTGCATGACGATCGCGCGCATCAGTAGGCCATCCAGCCGCCGTCGACCATCAGGTTGATGCCGCTCGTGTAGCTGGCCTCCCCCGCGAGGTAAGCGACCGCCGCGGCGACGTCCTCCGACCGTCCCAGCCGCGCGAACGGCGTCCGCGACCGGACGTACGCCAGGCCCTCCTCGCTGGCGGAGAGATCGCCCGCTGTCCCCGTCACGATCTTGCCGGGGGCGACGGCGTTGCACAGGATGCCCTGCGGCCCGTAGTCGACGGCGATCTGGCGGGTCATCTGGATGAGCCCGCCCTTCCCAACGCTGTAGGCGAAGTGGCCCGGGCAGCCGACCATCCCGTGCTGCGAGGTGATGTTGACGATCCGGCCGCGGGCGTCGCCCAGCAGCGGCTGCGTCAGCATCTGGCGCACCGCTGCCCGGCACAGGAGATACGGCCCGCGCAGGTTGACGGCCATCATCGCGTCCCAGTCCTCCGGCTCGGTCTCGAGCAGCGGCTTCGAGTGGTCACCCGCCAGGACGGCGTTGTTCACGATGACGTCGAGCGTGCCGGCGCGCTCAACGGCCGCCGCGACCAGCCGGTCGCAGTCGACCGCTGAGGAGACGTCGGCATCGACGTGGACGGCGCTCCGCCCCGCCGCGTGGATCACGTCCTCGGTCGGCTCGCCGCCGGTGATCGGGTCGCGGCGGATGTCGCCGAGGATCACGTCGAATCCGTCCTCGGCCAGCCTGATCGCGACCGCCCGCCCGATCCCCGATGCGGCTCCCGTCACGACGGCGCTGCGCTGACTCATGGATATCCCCCCTGGTTCATACTGACGCCATGCCCGGCGTCGCCTTCGTCGCTCACTGCCTGCTCAACCAGAACTCGAAGACGCATGGCGGCGCGCGCTGCCCGGGCATCTACTCGCCGCTCGTCGACGAGCTTCGCGAGCGCGGCTGGCGGATCGAGCAGATGCCCTGCCCGGAGCTCGCCTTCACGGGCCTGCACCGCTTCTGGGCCGTGAAGGAGCAGCTCGACACCGCCGCCTACCGCCGTCACTGCCGCCGGATCGCCGCCGCGGTGGCCGCCGCGATCGAGGTGCACGTCCGCCGCGGCGACGACGTCATCCTGGTGGGGATCGAGGGCAGCCCGTCGATGGGCGTCCACGTGACGAGCTCCGACCCCGAGCGCGGCGGGCGGCCGGAGTGGCCCGACGGCTCCGACGAGCTCTCGCCCGGGAGCGGCATCTTTATCGAGGAGATCACCGCCGAACTGGCCGAGCGCGGCGTCGAGACGCCGCGGGCGATGGGCATCTCGCACCAGCTCCCCGATCACGACCCGGCGGCCGAGCGAGCCGCTCTGCGCGACCTGATGGAGGCCGGCTAGGTGGACGCCGACACGCGCTGCTTCCGCGTCGCGCTCGTCGCGGGCGAGCTCCTGAACCCCGCCGATGGTGAGATCGATGCCCTGGCGGTGCTTGAGCAGGAGGAGTGGGGCGCGATCCAGCTCCCTGCGGCCGAGTACCCGGACGAGGTCGCCGGGCCGCTCCTGGATCAGGTCGCAGAGCATGTCGAGGAGTTCGCGCGAAACGGCTACACGCTCGCGGTGATCCGCGGCCGGCCCGGCCTCGACGAGGCGCTGGCCCGCGTCGGCGTCGCGGCGCCGCCCGCCTTCGATCCCGAGACGGCCGACGACCTGCGGGCGTTCCTCGCAGAGTCCTGCCGGTGACGACGTGACGACGCGCGCGCTTGTGACGGGCGCGGCGTCGGGCATCGGCCGGGCGACGGCGACGCTGCTGGCCGAGCGTGGCGCAGCGGTGGCGTGCGTCGACGTGAACGCCGCGGGGCTGGCCGAGACGGTCGAGGCGATCGCGGCGGCCGGTGGCAGAGCCGTGCCGCTCGTAGCCGACGTCACCGACCTGGCCGCCGTCGAGGCCGCGGCCGCCTCGGCCGTCGCCGACCTGGGCGGGCTCGACGGCGTCGCCAACATCGCCGGGGTCGGCGACTTCACGGGCGACGTCACCGAGATCGCGCTCGACGAGTGGGCGCGCGTCCTCGCCATCAACCTGACCGGCGCGTTCCACATCTCGCGGGCCACGATCCCGCACCTGCGCGCGGCGGGCGGCGGGGCGATCGTGAACGTCGCCTCGCAGTTCGGGCTCGTCGGGTGTCTCGCCAGCCCTGCGTACTGCGCATCGAAGGCCGGGCTGATCGGCCTCACGCGGGCGATGGCGATCGACCACACGTCGGAGGGCATCCGCGTGAACTGCGTCTGCCCCGGCCCGATCGACACGCCGATGCTCGCGTGGACGGCCGCGACGCCGGAGCTGACCGCCCGCGAGCGAGCGCGGACGCAGGGCCGAAATCTGGTCGGCCGATCCGGCCGGCCCGAGGAGATCGCGGCGACCGTCGCCTTCCTCCTGTCGGACGAGGTCGGGTTCATGTCGGGCAGCATCGTGCCGGTCGACGGGGGCTGGACGGCGGGATAGCCGCTCACGCGGTCTCGAGCACCCGGGCGACGGGCAGGTACTCGCCGCGATGCGCGTCGCCGACCCAGCGACCGCCGGCGACCACGCGCTCGCCGCGGGCCAGCACGTCGCGCACCCGGCCGGGCACCTCGATGCCGTCGTAGGGCGTCCAGTCGAGCCCGTCGTTCATGAGCTCAAGCGTGAGCCGGGTCGGCGTCGAGGGATCCCACACGACCAGGTCGGCGTCGCTCCCGGGCGCGACGATCCCCTTCCGCGGATAGAGCCCGAAGA
>JBOHBE010000025.1:0-2473 GCA_050698235.1 Gaiellales bacterium | reverse complement strand
GATCACGCCGGACTCGAGGACGTCAAGGATCGGATCGTCGAATACATCGCGGTCAAGAAGCTGCGCACCGAGCGCGGAATCACCGAGGACAAGCGCTCCGGCGCGATCCTGACCCTGATCGGGCCTCCGGGCACCGGCAAGACGAGCATCGGCGAGTCGATCGCCCGCGCGACCGGCCGCGAGTTCGTGCGGATGTCGCTCGGCGGCGTGCGCGACGAGGCGGAGATCCGCGGTCACCGCCGCACGTACATCGGCGCGCTGCCGGGGCGGCTCGTCCGCGCCCTGCGCGACGCCGGAACGATGAATCCGGTCATCATGCTCGACGAGGTCGACAAGGTTGGCGCCGACTGGCGCGGCGACCCGTCATCGGCCCTGCTCGAGGTGCTCGACCCGGCCCAGAACCACTCGTTCCGCGACCATTACCTGGACGTCGAGCTTGACCTCTCGCACGTCCTCTTCATCGCGACCGCGAACGTGGCCGAGACGATCCCCGGCCCGCTGCTCGACCGGATGGAGGTCATCCGCTTCGACGGCTACACGACCGAGGAGAAGGTCGCGATCGCGCGCGGATATCTCTGGCCGCGGCAGGTCGAGCGCAACGGCCTTCGGCCCGAGGAGGTCGAGGTTGGAGACGACGTCCTGCGGATGGTGATCACCGAGTACACGCGCGAGGCGGGCGTTCGCCAGCTCGAGCGCGAGCTCGGGACCGTGTTGCGAAAGACGGCGACCGAGATCGCGTCGCAGAAGGCTGCTCCGCCGGTCACGGTGGACCTCGACCGGGCGCACGCCGCGCTCGGCCGGCAGAAGTTCTTCCAGGAGTCGGCCGTGCGGACGGCTGTCCCCGGCGTGTCGACCGGCCTTGCGGTCACCGGCGCCGGCGGCGACGTCCTCTTCATCGAGGCGACGTCGATGCCCGGCTCCCAGGAGCTGCTCCTCACCGGCCAGCTCGGCGACGTCATGAAGGAGTCGGCACGGATCGCGCTCTCGTACGTGCGGTCGCACGCGGCCGACCTTGGCATCGACCCGGCGGTGTTCGAAGGCCGGGAGTTCCACCTGCACGTGCCGGCGGGGGCGATCCCCAAGGACGGCCCGTCGGCGGGCATCGCCATGACGACCGCGATCGCGTCGCTCCTCACGGGACGGCCGGTGAAGCACACGGTCGGCATGACGGGCGAGGTGACGCTCCAGGGTCGAGTGCTTCCGATCGGGGGGCTCAAGCAGAAGGTGCTGGCGGCCCACGCGGCCGGCCTGACCGACGTCATCGTGCCGGAGCGCAACCGAGGCGACCTCGACGAGGTGCCGGAGGATGTGCGCGAGGCGATGTCGTTCCACCCGGTCATGTCGATCGACGAGGTGCTTAAGCTGGCCCTGGAGCCCAAGTCGGTGCAGGCGGTCGCATGACGCTCGGGTCGACGTAGTCGCGGTATTCCGTCCGGCCGCCGAAGAGCCGTACCAGGCTCTCGGCGGCCAGGTACGGCGGTTGGGCGACGTGGCCGAGCGTGGAGCGGTGGCTCGACCATGGCCAGTCGCCAAGGTGGGGGCAAAGGCCGTACCGGGCGTGGAAGAGGTGTCCGGTTCGACCGTGCCGGCGGTTGAAGGCCTGGGCGTAGGTGCCCTGGAGTCGTTGCATGCCGCGGTCGAGGTCGGCGACGGGCGTTCCGACCACGAGATGGAAGTGGTTCCACATGAGGCAGTACGCGAGGCATGTCCAGGACCGGCGGTGCACGACCTCGGACAGCCCGCGGAGGAACCGGTTGCGGTCGCGGGTGTCGGCGAAGATCGGCAGCTTGACGACACCCCGGTTGTAGACGTGGTAGACGCCGCCGGCGATCAGCGGCCGAGGTGGACGGGCCATTGCTCCACGGTACGGCGCGAACGCGTCAAACAACGCGCGCAACCCGCAACGAAGCGGCACCGATGCTGCGTCGGAAGCGATACGGGGTCTGACCCCGGGGTTCGGGTCGGGGCGTGGGTAGGCTGCCCGCCGTGGATGTCGACGCATATCTCGAGCGGATCGCGTACCGCGGGCCGCGCGAGCCAGGTGAGGAGACGCTCGTCGCGCTCCATCGCGCGCACATGCTCGCCGTGCCCTTCGAGAACCTCGACATCCACCTCGGGGTCGAGAACGTCCTCGACCCCGACCATGTCTTCGACAAGGTCGTCACCCGCCGCCGCGGAGGATGGTGCTACGAGCTGAACGGCTCGTTCGCGCGCCTGCTCGAGGCCCTCGGCTTCACCGTTACCCGCTACTCCGCCTCGGTCGTCCTGAGCGATCCGCCGTCGCCCGACTTCGCGCACCTGACCCTCCGAGTCGACCTCGACCGCCCGTGGCTCGCGGACGTCGGCTTCGGAGCGAGCTTCACCCGGCCGCTCCGGCTCGACGATGACGGCGACCAGGAGCGCGATGGCAACACCTACCGCCTCGCGCCGCTCCCGGACGGCCGCATGACCCTCCACGAGAACGGCTCCCCGC
>JBOHBE010000024.1:0-14273 GCA_050698235.1 Gaiellales bacterium | reverse complement strand
CCAGGTCGGCACCCCAGTCGTAGCGGCCGATCATCAGCCGCACCCCGACGATCCCGTCAGCGCCGAGCTGGTCGGCCTCCTCCTCCATGCGCGTCATGGCCAGCTCCCGGGCGTGGTACATCGCCTGGGTGAGCACGTCCATCTCCTGGTTCTGGCTCCAGTTCGACTGCTGATACCCGATGTGGTAGATCGAGCTCCCCACGACCAGCCCGAGGGGGTCGAACCCCGCCTGCTTCACCAGCAGGAACTCGCGCACCGAGAGGTCGGAGGTGAAGAGGCCGGCCTTGTTCTGGGCCAGGCGGCTGCGGGCGTCGTCGGGGACGCCCTCGAGCGAGGTGGGGTCGTAGCTCATGGCGTGCGGCTCCTCGTTAGACGATCAGGGCTGTGGTGGGTGTGGCGATCGGGGCCTGCGCGGTCGCGACGATGCCGGTGGCCAGCGCGTGGATCGTGTACGTGACGCCGATCAGCTGGTCGTTCGACTCATACGGGCGCTCATGCTGGCCCCAGACGGTCGCGACGATGCCGTCGGCGCCGAGCGCAGTCGCCTGGGCCTCGAGGCCGGTCAGGACGCGGTGGCGGGCGTGGTACCAGGTCTGGGTCGCGCCCTCCATCTCGACGTTCATCCACCGGCCCCAGTTGCCGGTCGGGAACGGCTGGCCCCAGGTGTAGAGCTGGCCGAAGTAGACGCTCGTCGCGCCGACGACGCCTACCGGCCGGTAGCCGGCGTCGAGCAGCAGCGCGACGTCCTGGCCGGAGAGGTTCGTGAGGGCGGCGCCCAGCGGCGTCCTGAGCGACGGAGCACGGACTGCGGTGCCGATGGCCTGGAACTCGACCAGGTCGTTGCCCCAGTCGTACCGGGCGGTCGCGATCCGCACGCCGACGACGGCGTCGGCTCCGACGAGCCCGGCCTCCTGCTGGAGCCGGTCGAGCGCACGGCGGCGGCAGTCGTTGAAAGCGTCGGTCAGTACCCCAAGCTCCTGGGACGTGGCACCGTAGAACCCGCGCATGGTCGCCTGCCAGCCGACGTGGTACATCGACGTGCCCATCACCTGGGTGAGCGGGTCGAGGCCGTGCCGGCGGATGAGCGCGAACTCGGGCACCGAGAGGTCGGACGTGAACGCCTCGCCGCTCTCGGCTCCGAGCCGCCGCAGCCGCTCCTCGGCCGTCTGCGGGATCCCGCCGGCGGTGATCCGCTCGATGTCGGCGGCCTGGCGCGCCTCGCGCTCCCGCTCCGCTTCGCGGCTCTCGCCCGAGCCGCGCTTGAAGAGTCCCACGGCCCTACTCCTCGAGCAGCTGTTCGAGCGCCTGGCGGCCGTCGGCGCTCTCGCGCGCGGCCGCCTCGAGCTCGCGCGAGAGCGCGGCGATCCACTCGTCGAGCTCGAGCGGCTCGGACTTGATCGCGATCCCGCGCACCTCGTTTCGGCGGGTCGTCTCGATGCGGCCGCCGTTCGAGACCAGGCTGTAGCGGGAGTCGCCCATGTCGACCGAGATCTCGCGCACCCCCTTCGACCGCGAGAAGAGGCCGCCCTGGCGGGCGATCGTCACCCGGCCCGGGAGCGCACCCGCGAGCTTCACGGCGAGCGCTTCGACGAACGCGTTCAGGTCGGTCGCGTCGGCGCGGAGCCCGGCGGCGACCATGTCGAAGCTGCCCTCGTCCATCGCGCGGATGCTACAGCTAGCCCAGGGGTCTGACCTTCCCCAGCGCCGTGTACGCCGTCAGGTTCTCGGGCGCTGCGATCGCGACCGTGCCGGCGGGAATCGACCGCTCGCCGATCAGCACGCCGCCGGGGGTCGAGTAGAACCGCCCGACCGCTCCACCGCTCAGCGGAAGCGTCTTTCCGGGCACCCGGGCGCCGAGGAGCGGCGGAGGGATCACCCGTCCGTACGTCCACAGGGTCGTCGGCCCGTAGCGGATGCGGACGGCCGTGCCGCCGGTATATCGGAGGAGCACGACGCTGGTCAGCCGGTGGCCGGCGTACGTGCGCCCGAGCCACCACGGCCGGGGGTCGAGCGCCCGTGCCTCGGCGAGGGTCAGCCGCTCCTGGCGGACGAGCCGGACGGGGACGCCCGGCGGGGCGAGCTGCGTGGTCTTCGTGCCCGGGGGCAGCTCGAGGTCGAGCAGGCCCGGAGCGAGGTTGGCGCCCTGCTGGCGCGTCACGTCGCGGATGATGATCCGGGCGAAAGTGTGCGCGTGGCCGTCGGCCGAGATCTCGCGCCAGTCGATCCGGCGCGGGAGGTACGTCTTGGCGTCGATGGTCGCCACCTGGACGATGCGGACGGCGTCGGCAAGGCGCTGGACGGGGAGGACGACCCGGAACACCCGGTGGCCGTCGATCGTCCTTGCCGCGGTCCGTAGCGGCCCGGCGGCCTCGAGCGCCCGGCGGTAGAAGGCGATCGGATCGACGCTGTCGGCGCAGCCGCTTGCAAGGGCGGCGCACGAGGTCGCGATCACGGCCGTGCCCGCCACCGGGTCGTAGCGCGTCACGCGGCCGTGGTCGACGAGCGTCTCGGCCACGATCGTCCCGTCGACGGACTGCGTCCAGCGCTGCCGGTCGCCGTTCACGTCGATCCATCCGGTGCGGACAGAGGTCGGGAACGACTCGCCCGGCCCAGGGCGGATCTCCTCGGCGACGCTCAGCACCTGTCCGCTGCCGCCGAGCGCCGCAAGCGCCCTCGCCTGGACCTCGACGTCGGCTGGCCCCGAGGTGAAGGGCAGGGCGAGCACGAGGGCGATGGCCACGACGAGCGCGGCAGCCAGGCCGACGACGGCGATGCGAAGCGGCGGCCTCGGAGGGCGTTCCGAGCGCGGCCGGGCTCGCTCGAGCGCCGCCTCGATCTCGGCGCCCGCCACATCGAATCGCGCCGCCTCGGCGGCATCGCGCAGCACGCGGGCGACCGTGGCGACATCGGCATCGCCCGGCTCCGCGCCGTCGAGCACCTCGGCCAGGCGGCGGGCCGCCTCGCGCTCAGGAAGACGCGACATGCACACCCTCCCGCTCGAGCTGCTCGCGCAGCTGCCGGCCGGCCCGCAGCACCAGCATCTGGCACGCGCCGGCGCTTCGGCCCATGAGCCGGCCCACCTCGACGAACGAGTAGCCCTCCACCAGGCGCAGATGCACCGCGAGCTGCTGGTCGGCGGGGAGCCGCCCGAGCGCCCGGCTCAGGGCGTCGCGGTCGGCGACCGTGGCCGAGGGATCGGGGACGCCCGCCGTGCTGACGTGCTCGGTGGGGGCCGGCTCGCGCATCCGTTCCCTCAGCCTGTCGCTGGCCATGTTCGCCGCCACTCGGTAGAGCCACGCCAGGACCGGCCGGCCTCGGTAACGCAGGCGCGGGGCGCCGCGCCACGCCGCCACGAAGACCTCCGCCGCGACGTCGGCGGCATCGTCGCGCGAGCCGAGGCGGGCGGTGAGATAGCGCACGATCTCGGCGTAGTGCTCGCGAAAGAGGGCGTCGAAGTCACGTTGGTGGTGGCGGAACCGGGCATGGTCGTCCCCCGCCACGGATCAGCCGGACCTCGGCCTCCGCAGCCTGCGGCCCACGCCGGCGGCGGCGGCGAGCGCGACCACAACCACGGCGGCGACGGACCAGCCGTGCCCGTTCGCGGGCTCGGCGACGGCCGCCTGGCCCCGGACGAGCCGGTCGACATCGGCGCCGGCGTGGAACCAGCGCCCGTCCAGGCTCAGGGCGTGGAAGCGCGGGTAGTAGGCCATCCAGCTCGCGCCGCCCAGCGACCACGGTGTGGCATCCGCGAACTTGACGATCACCGAGTAGTGAAGGCTCTGCCACACGGCGGTCGACGGCAGCCGGCCGGGCGTCTGGTTGAACAGGATCGCGAAGCGGGCGCGGTCGGCCCGCGGCCGGTCGCCGACCGTGACCGAGCTGATTCGGGGCGTGAACGCGCCGACGCTCGCGGCCGCCGCCGACAGGGCTGGCACGAGGCCGCGCCGTACCTGGATGCATCCGCCGTCCGTGCAGATCACCTTCGCCCCCGGAATGTAGAACGCGTCGGAGTTGGGGACCTCGTAGCTTGGCAGGAACCTGAGCAGGTAGTACGGCAGGAGCGGCGGCGTCTGCGCGTGCTGCCCCGTGTCGCTCAGCATGTCCATCCCGAACCGCTGCATCGCCGCCCGTGGGTGGTGCACGGTGGCGCATCCCGACGGCCCGCAGACCCGGATCGCGCTGATGTACCCCTTGGCTTCGGCAGCCTGCGCCGTCGTGAGGCTCGCCCCGACGGTCAATGCTCCGATGAGCAGCATTCGCTTCATCGCACGCCTCCTCTCGTTCACCGAGATATCCGTGCGGTTGGGGTGAATCATCACGCGCAATACACTTTGGGTCGTGGGACAGGAGATCGCCTGCACCGCCTCGAGCGACGGCACCCGGGTGGCGGGGCGCGCCCTGCTCGAGACCGATGAGCTGCTCTTCCGCGGCGACGGCCTGCGGCTGCGCATCCCCTACGCGTCGATGACCGACGTGCGTGCCTCGGGCGGCGTGCTCGAGGTCGACCACGAGGGCGCGACAAGCACGTTCGACCTCGGCGACAGGGCGGCCAAGTGGGCCGACTCGATCAAGAACCCGAAGACCGTGATCGACAAGCTCGGCGTGAAGCCGGGCCAGCGCGTCGTTCTGCGCGGGATGGACGCCGACGGCTTCGCGGGCGATCTCGCGGCCCGCGGCGCGGAGCTCGTCGAGGGGGAGGCCGACCATCTGTTCGTCGCAGTCGAGACCCACGCCGACCTGGCGGCGCTGCCCGGCCTCGTCCCGCTCATCGAGCGAAACGGCGCCGTGTGGACCGTGCGGCGCAGGGGACGGAAGGACCTCACCGAGTCCGACGTGAGGGCCGCCGGCAAGGCGGCCGGCCTGGTCGACGTCAAGGTCGTCCGCTTCTCCGAGACCCACACCGCCGAGAAGTTCGTGATCCCGGTCGCCGAGCGATGAGGGTCGCGCTGCTCGCACCCGCGTGGTTCGCCGTTCCACCGGTGCGCTACGGCGGCATCGAGTGGGTCGTCTCGCATCTCGCCGACGGGCTCGTCGAGCGCGGCCACGACGTGACGCTGTTCGCGGCGGGCGACTCCCAGACCAAGGCGAAGCTCGTCACGAGCTACGACGAGCCGCCGAGCTACCGCATCGGGCTCTCGCTGCCCGACCTCCACCACGCGCTCACGTGCCTCGAGCGGGCGGGGGAGTTCGACGTCGTGAACGACCACTCGGGACCCCTGGCGTGCGCGCTCGGCCAGGTGATCGAGACGCCGTTCTGCCACACCACCCACGGTCCGCTGCGCGGCGAGCCCGGGCTCGTCTACTCCCAGATCGCACGGGTGTGCCCGCGGGTGCGGCTGATCTCGCTCTCGTATGACCAGCGCTCGCCGCTCCCGGATCTCCCCTGGCTCGCCACCTGCCACAACGCGATCGATCTCGACGACTACCCGTTCGACGCGGGGAACGACGGCTATCTGCTCTTCCTCGGCCGGATGTCGCCCGACAAGGGGGCGCACAACGCCGTGCGGATCGCGCGCGAGGTGGGGCTGCCGCTGAAGCTGGCGGGCAAGATGCACGACCTCGACGAGCAGGCCCACTTCGACGCCACGGTGCGGCCGTATCTGGGCGACCAGATCGAGTACGTCGGCGAGGTCTCGCACGAGGAGAAGGTGCACCTGCTCCAGCGCGCGCTTCTCACCGTCTTCCCGATCCAGTGGCCCGAGCCCTTCGGCCTGGTCATGGTCGAGTCGATGGCCTGCGGCACGCCCGTCCTCGCGACGGCGCTCGGAGCCGTTCCCGAGGTCGTCGAGCAGCGCCGCGGCGGCATCGTCGCGGACACCGTCGAGGAGCTCATCCCCTTCGTCAACGAGGCAGCCGCGCTCGATCGGCGCGAGGTCCGCGCCGTCGTCGAGGAGAAGTTCTCGGCCGAGCGGATGGTCACGGAGTACGAGGAGGCCTACCGCAGCCTCATCGCCGCCGGCTGAGGCTCCCGCTCAGTGCAGGAAGTGGCGCCGGCCTGTGAAGACCATGGCGGTGCCCGTCTCGTTCGCGGCGGCGATAACCTCCTCGTCGCGCACCGACCCGCCGGGCTGGATGGCGGCGGCCACGCCGGCGCCGAACGCGAGGCGCGGGCCGTCGTCGAACGGGAAGAAGGCGTCCGAGGCGAGGACGGATCCGCTGGCCCGGTCGCCCGCCTTCTCGACGGCGATCCGGACGGCATCGACGCGGCTCATCTGGCCGGCGCCGATCCCGACCGTCGCCAGATCCTTCACGAGCACGATCGCGTTGGAGTGCACGAAGTGGGCGATCCGCCACGCGAACAGGAGGTCGTCCCACTCGCGCTTGCCCGGCTGGGTCTCGGTCACGACCTGCATGTCGGAGCGGTCCTCGACCTCGAGATCGCGGTCCTGGATCAGGATGCCGCCGAGCACCCGGCGCATGTCGCGCTCGCCGGGTGAGTTCTTGCGCCGCTCGCGATCCTCGAGCACCCGCGTCGACGTCTTGGCGCTCAGCGCTTCGCGGGCGCCCTCGTCGTAGCCGGGCGCGAAGAGGAGGTCGACCTTCGTCTCGAGCATCCGCCTCGCGAGCGCCTCGCCGACGGGCCGGTTGACGGCGATCACGGCTCCGAACGCCGACTGCGGGTCGGTGGCGAGCGCCCGCTCGTAGGCGTCCTCGATCGTCGCGCCGACCGCCGCGCCGGCGGGGTTCGCGTGCTTCACGACCGCACAGCACGGCACCTGGAAGGCCGACGCGATGGTGCGCGCCGCCTGGAGGTCGGTCAGGTTGTTGAACGAGAGCGGCTTTCCGCCGTGCTGCTCGATCCGAGACAGCAGGTGCCGGCGGGCGCCGGCCTCGCGATAGAGGGCGGCGCGCTGGTGCGGGTTCTCGCCGTACGTGAGGTCCGAGACCTTGAGGAGGTCGAGCGTGACCCGCTCCGGGAACGGCTCCGTGTCCGAGAACCAGGCCGCGATGGCGGCGTCGTAGGAGGCGACATGGGCGAACGCCTCGGCGGCCAGATCGCGGCGAGTGTCGAGCGACAGCTCGCCCTTGGAGTTCTTGATCTCGTCGAGCAGGAAGCCGTAGCGGTCGGGCTCGGTCACCACGGCGACCGAGTGGAAGTTCTTCGCCGCCGCCCGCACCATCGCAGGGCCGCCGATGTCGATGTTCGCAATCACCTCGGGCTCGGGCACGCCGCGGCGCATCGCCACCGACCGGAACGGATAGAGGTTGCAGACGACGAGGTCGATCGGCTCGATCCCCGCGGCGGCCAGCGAGCGCATGTCGTCGTCGTGGTCGCGCCGGGCGAGGATCGCCGCGTGCAGGGTCGAGTGGAGCGTCTTGACGCGGCCGCCCAGGAGCTCCGGTGCGCCGGTCAGCTCCTCGACCGTCGTCACCTTCACGCCGGCGTCGCCCAGGAACGACGCCGTGCCCGACGTCGAGATGATCTCGACGCCCAGCTCGGCAAGGCCGGACGCGAGCGTCGTCAGGCCGTTCTTGTCGCTGACCGAGATAAGGGCCCGCTTGATGCTCACGAGGGCGTCCCGAATTCGCGCACCGCCTGTGGTAGCAGCCGGTGCTCGACTTCGTGGATGCGGCGTTCGAGCTCCACGGCGTCGCCATCATACGGAACCTCGACCGCCTCCTGCTTGAGAATCGGCCCGCTGTCGACCTGTTCCTCGACGATGTGGACGGTGACGCCGGTGACGCGGACGCCGTGCGCCAGCGCGTCGCTGACCGCCGTACGGCCCGGAAACGCGGGGAGCAGCGAGGGGTGGACGTTCACGATACGTCCCGGGAACCGGTTCAGGAACGCCGGCGAGAGGATCCGCATGTAGCCGGCCAGCACAACCAGCTCGACGTCGTGGCGATCGAGGAACGCCGCCGTCTCGTCCTCATCGGTCGTGGCGGTCGCCGGGATGCCCGCCGTCTCGGCGCGGGCGATGCCCGGCGCCGCCGGGCGGCTCGACACCACGCAGGCCACGTCGATGTCGGGGGCGTCGATCAGCGCCTGGAGGTTGGTGCCCTCGCCCGAGATGAGGACGCCGACCCTCAGCGCAGGGTCACTCCGTCGCCCTCGACCACCCTGCCGGCCACGAAGCCCGGCATGCCGCCCCGCTCGAGAGCCTTGAGCGCGACGTCGGTCGACTCGGCCGCGACGACGGCGGCGAATCCGAGGCCCATGTTGAAGACGCGCCACATCTCGTCGTCGTCGACCCCGAGCGAGGCGAGCCAGCCGAACACCGGCTGGCGCTCCCATGCGCTGGTATCGATGTCGGCCCCGAGGCCCCTCGGGAACTGGCGGGCGAGGTTGCCGGGGACGCCACCGCCGGTGATGTGTGCCATCCCGCGCACGTCGACCGTGCGCGCGAGCTCGGCGATGGCGCGGGCGTAGATCGCGGTCGGCTCGAGAAGCGCGTCGGCGACGGACGCGCCCCCGAGCTCGGGCGGCGTCGAGTCGAGGCCCGCCCCCGCCCGGTCGATCAGGCTTCGCACGAGCGAGAAGCCGTTCGAGTGCGGACCACTCGAGGGCAGACCGAGGATGGCGTCACCGGCCTCGATGCGGGCGCCCGACACCAACTCACGCCGCTCGCAGACGCCGACGCAGAACCCTGCGATGTCGAACTCCTCCGGCTCCATCATCCCCGGGTGCTCGGCGGTCTCGCCGCCCAGGAGGACGCAGCCTGCGATCCGGCATCCCTCGGCGACGCCCTCGACGAGCTCGCCGACGACCCCGGGGTCGATCCGGCCGCACGTGATGTGGTCGAGGAAGAACGCCGGCCGGCCGCCGCTCGTGATCACGTCGTTCGCGCTCATCGCGACCGTGTCGATCCCGAGGCCGCGATATCGCCTGGCGGCGTGGCCGAGCAGCACCTTCGTCCCGGCGCCGTCGCAGGCGGCCGACAGGAGCGGGTCGCCCACCGACGGCGCGAAGAGGCCGGCGAAGCCGCCGTGCCCGCCCATGACCTCGCGGCCGTGCGTCGAGGTGACGGCTGCCCTGATCCGCTCGACGACCGACTCCGCCGCGTCGAGGCTCACGCCGGCCCGCTCGTACGTCAGCGGGTCGTCGGTCATCCCGCCTCGACGGGATGGGCCTCGAACCGCAGCTTCGAGAGGCGCATGTCCGCCGGGATCTCGGTCGGGTACTGGCCGGTCAGACACGCCCGGCAGAAGCTCTGTCCGGGCAGCCGCGTCGCGTCGGTGAGGCCGTCGAGCGAGAGGTACGCCAGCGACGTGGCGCCGAGCCGGTCGCGCACCTCGTCGATGCTGCGGCCCGCCGCGATCAGCTGCCCCTGGTCGGCCATGTCGATCCCGTAGAAGCAGGGCGAGACGATCGGCGGCGAGGAGATGCGCAGGTGCACCTCGACCGCGCCGGCCTCGAACAGGAGCTGCACGAGCTTGCGCGTGGTCGACCCGCGGACGATCGAGTCGTCCACAACGACGACCCGCCGGCCGTCGAGCGCCGAGCGCAGCGTGTTGAACTTGAGCTTGACGCCGCGCTCGCGGAGGCCCTGGTCGGGCTGGATGAACGTGCGGCCGACGTAGCGGTTCTTGACGAGCCCCTCGCCGTAGGGGATGCCGCTCCGCTCGGCATATCCGACCGCGGCCGGCGTCCCCGAGTCGGGCACCCCGATCACGACATCGGCCTCGGCCGGAGCCTCCTCGGCGAGCCGCGCGCCCATCCGGCGGCGGACGTCGTGCAGCGCCTCGCCCTCCATCGTGGAGTCGGGGCGGGCGAAGTAGATGAACTCGAAGATGCACAGCGACCCGCCGTTTCGAGAGACGGCCTGGCGGAAGCGCGCGCCCTGCTCGTCGATGACGACCAGCTCGCCGGGCCGCAGCTCGCGCTCGAGGCGGGCGCCGACCAGGTCGAGCGCGCACGTCTCGGACGCCAGCACCCAGGCGTCGTCGAGGCGGCCGACGACCAGCGGGCGGATGCCGTCGGGATCGCGGAAGCCGGCCAGCCCGCGCTCCGAGAGCACCACCGCCGCGAATGCCCCCTCGACGTGCGACATGGTGTCGGCCACGGCGTCGGCCAGGTCGGCGGACGGGTGCTGCGCGATCAGGGCCGCGATCACCTCGGTGTCGGAGGTCGACTCGAGCCGGACGCGCCGCTCGCGCAGGTCGGCACGCAGGGCCGCGGTGTTGGTCAGGTTGCCGTTGTGGCCGAGCGCGATGGCCCCGTTGGCCCCGTGGCGCACGATCGGCTGCGCGTTCTGCCACACCGTCGAGCCGGTCGTCGAATAGCGCGCGTGGCCGATTGCGATATGGCCTGAGAGGCCTGACAGGCGCGGCTCGTCGAACACCTGGTTCACGAGGCCCATGTCCTTCATCGCCATCACGCGCGAGCCGTCCGATACGGCGATCCCGGCGCTCTCCTGGCCCCGGTGCTGCAGCGCGTAGAGGCCGAAGTAGGTGAGCCGTGCGACGTCGCGGTCGTGATCGCCCGGCGGGTCGTAGATGCCGAAGACGCCACACATCAGGCGGTCTCCTCCGGCTCGCCGAGCGCCCGCGGGATCGCGCCCTCGTAGAGCGCTGTCGCCTCTGCAACCGAGATCGCGGCGCCGGCCACGGCGATGCGCTCGCCTCCGACGGTGCCGACCCGCCGCAGAGGCAGGTCGCCGGCCAGCTCCTCGAGGGCGGCCACGTGCTCGGGCCGGGCCGAGACGACCGCCCGGCCGTCGCCCTCGGTGAACGGGTCGCCGGGGTCGGGTGCGTCGGCGCCGACCGCCCCGAGGATGGCCGACTCGGCGATCGCGACGGCGACCCCGCCCGTCGACACGTCGTGGGCGCTTTGGAGCAGCCGGCGCTCGGCAGCGGCGGCCAGGAGCTCGTGAAGCCGGGGCTCGGCCGCGAGGTCGGGCTCGGGGATGCGCCCCTCGGTCGTGCCGTCGACCACGCGCTGGTACGCCGAGCCGTCGATCGCCGCGGGCCCGTCGCCTGCGATGAGGATGACGTCGCCCTCGGCCCGGAACGCGGCGCCGACCGCGAGCGATGCGTCATCGAGCACGCCGACGACCCCGACCACGGGCGTGGGGTGGATCGGGCGACCGTGGTGCTCGTTGTAGAGCGAGACGTTGCCAGACACGACCGGAAGCCCGAGGGCCTCGCACGCCAGCGCCATCCCCTCGATCGCCTCGGCCAGCTCGTAGCCGACGTCGGAGGTCTCGGGGTTTCCGAAGTTGAGGCAGTTCGTGACCGCGGCGGGCCGGGCGCCGGTGCAGGCGACGTTTCTCGCGGCCTCGCAGACCGCGCTCATCCCGCCGCGGCGCGGGTCGAGCGAGGTGCGCCGGCCGTTGCCGTCGAGCGAGACGGCGATCGCCCGCTGCGACGGGGTCAGACGGACGACGGCCGCGTCGCCGCCGGGCCGGACGACGGTGCCCGAGCCGACCAGGTGGTCGTACTGGCGGAACACCCACCGCCGGCTTCCGACATCGACCGACCCCAGAAGCGCCCGCAACGCAACATTGGGGTCTGACCCCGTTGTTGCAGGCAGGGGGTCGTCGCGCAGGCGGGCCGGGCGGATGCGCTCGACCTCGTAGCGCGGGCAGCCGTCCGTGAGCGCGCTGACCGGGATGTCGCCCACCTGCTCGTCGGCGTGGAAGCAGCGCAGACGGCCGGTGTCGGTGATCTCGCCGATGACGGTGGCGTCGACCTCCCAGCGGCGGCACGTCTCCTCTACGGCCGTCCACCGGTCGTGGGTGATGACCGCCGCCATGCGCTCCTGCGACTCCGAGATCATGACCTCGAACGGCTCCATGCCAGGCTCGCGCAGCGGTACGCGCGCCAGGTCGAGGTCGATGCCCACCCCGCCGCTCGCCGCCATCTCGGCCGTCGAGGACGCAAGGCCTGCCGCGCCGAGGTCCTGGAGCGCCTCGAGCAGCCCGCGCTCGAGCAACTCGAGCGTGCACTCGATCAGCTTCTTGCCGGTGAACGGGTCGCCGATCTGGACGCTCGGGCGCTTGGCGGCGGAGTCCTCGCCGAACCCCTGAGAGGCGAGCACGCTGGCGCCGCCGATGCCGTCGCGGCCGGTGCGCGACCCGTAGAGGACGACCAGGTTGCCAACGCCTCCCGCCTTGGCCGACGTCAGCCGGTCGGCCGGGAGCAGCCCGACGCACATCGCGTTCACGAGGCAGTTGTGCTCGTAGGCGGGGTCGAACTCGACCTCGCCGCCCACGGTCGCGACGCCGACGCAGTTGCCGTAGTGGCCGATCCCCTCGACGACGCGGGAGAAGAGGTGGCGCTGGTGCTCGGACGAGAGGTCGCCGAAGCGGATCGAGTCGAGGATGGCGATCGGCCGCGCGCCCATGGCGAAGATGTCGCGCAGGATGCCGCCGACGCCGGTGGCGGCGCCCTGGAAGGGCTCGACGGCCGATGGGTGGTTGTGGCTCTCGACCTTGAGCGCGACCGCGAGGCCGTCGCCCACGTCGATCACTCCGGCGTTCTCACCGGGCCCCTGAAGGACGCGCGTTCCCGACGTCGGGAACCGCCCGAGGAGCGGCCGGGAGTGCTTGTACCCGCAGTGCTCGCTCCAGAGAAGCGAGAAGACGGCGAGCTCGAAATCGTTCGCCTCGCGGCCCATGAGCTCGTGAATTTGCTCGTGCTCGCCGTCGGTCAGACCGAGGGCGCGGTGGAGAGGCTGTGGCGAGACGGCGTTCAAACGGCTGTGCGCGCGGGAGCATGATCGTAGCGAACGCCCCCGACTGCACGGGCCAACGACCGTCAAGCCCCGAGACCGGGAGGAGGGATCCCGGGGCTAACGGTCGCTAATGCGTATGTTGAATGCTCGCCGCGGTGGGGCGGGTCGCGCTCGCGTTCCCGGCCGTGGTTGCGGCGGGGGCGGCGACGGCGGCCGACACGGCCGCGGCGGAGGAGGAGGAGGAGAAGCGGGAGAAGCTTTCGAACTTCATGCCGGGCATCTTGGCGCGATCTCGGGTCGCGCACGGTGCGGCCGGCTGGTGAATGCAGGTGCGGTTAACCGCACCCCGTTCGGTACCGTGGCGCGAGATGGCGACCGATGCCCACGTACTCCCCGCCGCCGTCCGCGCTGACCGGCGCGCGCTCACGGCGATCGCGGCGGGGCACATGTCGAGCGACCTCTGCCAGGGCGCCGTCCCGGCGCTCCTCCCCTTCCTGATCCGCGACCGCGGGCTCTCCTACGCCGGTGCGACCGCGCTCCTGCTCGCACTGACCGTCAGCTCGTCGGTCATCCAGCCGGTGCTCGGGCACGCCTCTGACCGGATGCAGGGTGCCTGGCTCATGCCCGCGGGTGTGCTCGTCGGCGGCGTCGGCATCGCCCTCGTCGGGCTCACCGGAAGCTACGCCGCGACGCTCTGCGCGGTCATCGTCGGAGGCATCGGCGTCGCCGCCTTCCACCCCGAGGGCGCGCGCTACGTCCCGCTCGTGGCGGGCTCGGGGGCGTCGACGGGCATGGGCCTCTACTCGGTCGGAGGCAACGCGGGCTTCGTCGTTGGCCCCGTCGTCGTGACGGCCGGGGTGGCGGCGTTCGGTCTGCGAGGGACGCTCCTCGTCGCGGTCATCCCGGCGTTCACCGCGCTCCTGCTCTGGTCGATCCGTCCGCGCCTCGTCGCCGCTGCGGCGTCTGCGCGGGCGGTCGCGCCGGCCGCGGGCGCGACCGCCGACGACGACTGGGGCGCCTTCACGGTGCTCTCGGCCATGGTCGTCGCCCGCACGGCCGTGGGGTACGGGCTCCTCGCGTTCGTCCCGATCTGGTTCGTGCGCCACCTGGACATGTCGACGGGAGCCGGGAACGCGGCGCTCACGCTGCTCCTCGGGGCGGGTGCCGCCGGCACGCTGATCGGCGGCCGCCTGGCCGACCGCTACGGCGCGCGCCCGGTGATCGTCGGCGGGATGGCCGCGCTCTTCCCGCTGGTCGCCCTGCTTCCGGTCGCCGGCGAGGTCGCCGCGTTCGGGCTCTGCGCCGCGATCGGCCTCGCGCTCGACGCAAACTTCGGGATCACCGTCGTCCTCGCCCAGCGCATGCTGCCGAGCCGCCCCGGGGCGGCGTCAGGGATCGTGCTCGGGTTCGCCTTCGGCCTCGGCGGCGCCGCTGCGGCCGGGCTCGGGATCGTCGCCGACCATGCCGGCCTGACCGAGGTCATGGAGGCGCTGGCGGGCATCGCCTTCCTGGCGTTCGTCCTCGCGCTCTTCTGCCGGACCGACCGCCTGGACTAAGCGGCGACCGGCGTGCGCGCCAGGTCGAGCAGACCGTGGAGGAGCACCCGGCCGTCGGTCGAGCCGAGCAGCTCGTCGACCGCGTGCTCGGGGTGGGGCAT
>JBOHBE010000023.1:0-3511 GCA_050698235.1 Gaiellales bacterium | reverse complement strand
GTGATGCAGCCGATGGTCACGGGCGGGATCGAGCTCCTGGCGGGAGTGGTCCAGGACCCGGTGTTCGGGCCCGTCGTCGCGTTCGGCCCGGGCGGCACGATGGCCGAGCTGATCGGCGGCACCGCGTTCGCGACGCTTCCGATGACCGACGTGGACGCCCGGGAGCTCGTCGCGTCGGGCAAGGCCGGTGACCTCGTCGCCGGCTTCCGCGGCCGGGCCGCGGCCGACACCGGCGCTCTCGTCGATCTCGTCGTGCGGCTCGCCGCGCTCGCTGAGGACTTCCCGCAGGTGGCCGAGCTCGACCTGAACCCCGTGATCGCGCTCGCCGACGACTGCGTTGCGGTCGACGCCCGCGTGCGCGTCGCCCACGCCGCCCCGCCCGGGCGGCTCAAGTCGTGGTAGAGGCGGCCTCGAGGCCGGCCAGGTACGGCGCCAGGTAGCGGCCCGACACCTTCGAGGGCGGCCACCAGAGCGCCTGCGCATCGGCCTCGGCGGTATTGCCGCGCCCGCCGGTCAGGTCGGCACGCAGGAACCGGTCCTCCCCGCCGGTCATGAGCACCCCGCGCAGCACCGGCCGAAACGGCGCCGGCGTGATCTCGATCCCCGCCTCGGCGGCGAGCATCTCGGCGACCGCGTCCGCCTGCTCGGCGGCGATCCCGCCCTGTTTCACGGGGAACGCCGTGATGTCGCCTGCCGCATAGACGTCGGCGAGGTTGTCGACGCGGCCGAAGGCGTCGGTCCGCAGGAGTCCGTCGCGGGTCGCCGGCAGCCCGTCGATCGGCACGCCCGACAGGCGGGGCAAGGCGACAACGTGCTCGACCTCGAGCTCGTCGCCGGGCTGCGTTCGCAGCACCCCTTCCGAGAACTCGACAGGGGTCTGCCGCAGGTGAAGCGCGACGCCGCTCTCGTCGAGCAGCTGCCGCACCTCGGCGCTCGCCTCGCCGCCGAACGCGGCCAGCGGCTCGTCCTCCGGCGTCACGAGCAAGATCGAGACGCGTGGATCCGCCCGGTGTGCCGTGAGGAGGGCCAGCTCGTATGCGGGCAGCGCCCACCCGATGCTCGCCGGGACGGCGAAGGCGACGGAGTGGACCTCTCCGGCGTCGATCCGGGCGACAAGCGCGCGGAGGGCCTCGACATCCTCGGGGCCGCCGAACACCAGCGCGCCGGGCACCACCGGTGTGGCGACGGCGCCGCAGGCGACGACGACGGCGTCGTACTCGATCGTCTCGTCGCCGCCGATCGTGGCGCTCCGGTTCTCGGCGTCGACCGCCGAGAGGGCGCCGTGACGCAGCGTGACGCCGATGTCGCGGCAGATCGAGGCGAGATCGAACCGGTGCACCTCGGCTCGGCCGAACGGCTCGCCGACGGCCGCGGCCCGGAACCGGAACCGGTCGGTCGGGGCGACGAGCGTGATATCGGTCAGCTCGGGGGCCAGCGTCCGAAGGGCGAGCGCGGTCTCAAGCGCTGCCACCCCTCCGCCGGCGATGACGACGCGAAGCCGTCGCAGCCCGCTCACATCGCACCTCCGCTCAAACTCGGTGACACGCTCAAGGCTAGCGCGGGCCGGCCGGGGGGCCATCGGTGGACGCCATGAATCGCGCTACGGATATGCCGCACGGGCGTTCGGTACCGGCCCCGATGCGGGCGCGACGCCCAGGAGCGAAGATTGACTGAAGCCACCAGATAGGGGGTTCGAGATGTCCACCTCAATCATCCTCGCACTCGACGGTTCCGAGGGCTCCGAGCGGGCGATCCCCGTCGCCGAGCAGTACGCCCGGCGGGACGGCGCCCGCCTTGTCGTAGCCCACGCGCGCACTCACGCCGTCGAGACGGCGACCGAGGACACGCTTCACGCCCGCGTCGAGCAGATCTCGCAGTCGGGCATCGAGGCCTCGATGGTCATCCGCGACACGCTCTTCGGAGACGAAGCACAGACAATCGCCGACATCGCAAAGGACGCCGGGGCCGGCCTGATCGTGATCGCGAGCCGGGGCCGCGGGCCGTTCAAAGGCGCGGTGCTCGGAAGCACGACGCAGCGGCTCCTGCCGCTCGCCGGCTGCCCCGTCCTCGTCGTCCCGGGCGGCTACACGGGTGAAGGGCTGGTGACCGCGGATACGGCGGTCGCCGAGGCCTGACCGCAGGCCCATGGCCGACGCGCCGCGCACGGCAATCACGAGGTCGTGGCGGCGCGTTGCCGCGTCGAAGGACTTCCTCCTGCCGGCCGCTGCCGCCGCCGGCCTGATCGCGGGAGGGATGCTTGAGCTCGCCGGGGCGCACGCTCCGGCGAGCACGATCTGGGCGGCCACCACGCTGGCGCTGCTCGTCCCGCTCACCATCTCGGTCGGCCGCTCGCTGATCCGGGGCGATGTCGGCGTCGACGCGATCGCCCTCCTCGCGATGGCGGGGGCGCTGGCGCTCGGCGAGTACCTGGCGGGGGCGGTGATCGCGCTGATGCTGGCCGGCGGGAACGCGCTCGAGCTCGTGGCGCAGAGGCGCGCCCGTCGTGAGCTCACGCTGCTCGTCGATCGGGCGCCGAAGGCGGCGAACCGGGTTACCGGCGACGTGGTCGAGCGGATCGATGTCGACCTCGTACAAGTCGGCGACCGCCTGCTCGTGCGTGCGGGCGAGGTCATCCCGACCGACGGGATCGTCCGAAGCACCGAGGCCATCGTCGACGACTCCGCCCTCACGGGCGAACCGCTGCCGCGCACGCTGCACGCCGGGGCGACGGCTCGCGGAGGATGCACGAATGCCGGCGAGGCCTTCGAGCTCGAGGCGGCCACGCCGGCGTCCGAGAGCGCGTACGCCGCGCTCGTGCGGCTCGTGCGTGACGCCGAGGGCCGCCAGGCGCCGTTCGTCCGCATGGCCGACCGCTACGCCGCCGTCTTCCTGCCCGTGACGGTGGTCGTCGCCGGGTCCGCGTGGGCCCTCAGCGGGAGCCCGCGCCGCGCCGTGGCAGTGCTCGTGGTGGCGACGCCGTGCCCGCTCATCCTGGCGGCGCCGATCGCCTTCATCTCGGGCGTCTCACGCGCCGCTCGCGACGGCGTGATCGTGAAGGGCGGTGCCGTCATCGAGGCGCTGGGCCGCGCGCGCACCGTGCTCTTCGACAAGACGGGGACGCTGACGCTCGGCACCGCGGAGGTCGACCGCATCGTCACGCTGGACGGCCTCCCCGCCGGCGAGGCGCTGCGGATCGCGGCGTCGCTGGATCAGTTTTCGTCGCACGCCATGGCCGCCGCGCTCGTGCGGGCGGCCTCCGACCGCGGGCTTCGGCTCAGCATGCCGACCGGCGTCCGCGAGGACCCCGGACAGGGGATTGCCGGCGACGTCGACGGCCGCCACGTCGCCGTCGGCAGCTCGGCGTTCGTGGCGGGCGAGCTGCCCACGGAGCCGGTGTCCCCGCTGGAGATCTCGGCCGGTCCGGGACAGGCGCGCGTGACGGTGGCTGCCGACGGCCGCGTCGTCGCGGTGGTCATCATGTCGGACCGCCTCCGTGAGGACGCATCCGGGC
>JBOHBE010000022.1:0-2744 GCA_050698235.1 Gaiellales bacterium | reverse complement strand
GATCGTCCAGGGCGACGCGGTGCCGCTGCCGTTCGGCGACGGGGAGTTCGACCGCGTGTTCACGGGCCACTTCTACGGCCACCTCCTTGCCAATGAGCGGCGGCGGTTCCTCGAGGAAGCGCGGCGGGTCGCCGGCGAGCTGGTCGTCGTCGACTCCGCCGTCCGAGAGGGAGTCGACGCAGAGCAGTGGCAGGAGCGCGCGCTGAAGGACGGCACGCGCCACCGGGTCTACAAGCGCTACTTCACGGGCGCTGCCCTGGCGGCCGAGATCGGCGGGGGCGACGTGCTGCACGACGGCCGCTGGTTCGTGGCCGTCGCCGCCTGATCGCTCAAGGCGGGTGAAAAATTGGTGCCTGACACCGTTTTCTCAGGTGAGGGCGGTCAGGACTTCCGAGGTGCTCTCGAAGAGGGCGGTCAGGTCGTAGCCGCCCTCCAGGATCAGCACCGGGCCCGCGCCGATCTCGCGCACCGCGCGCGTCAGGTCGCCGAACGCCGCCGATGAGAGGCCGAGGTTGCACAGCGGGTCGTCGCGGTGGGCGTCGAAACCGGCCGAGACGATCAGGAGACCGGGGTCGAAGTCGCGGAGCGCCCGCAGGGCCTCGTGCTCGAACGCGTCCATGAACCCGCGCTCCGAGGAGCCGGCCGCGAGCGGGATGTTGACCGTCGCGCCCTCGCCCGCACCGCCGCCGCGCTCGGCCCTGCTCCCCGTGCCCGGATAGAACGGGTACTGGTGAAGGGAGACGTAGAGGACGCTCGGGTCCTGCCAGAAGATGGCCTGCGTGCCGTTCCCGTGATGCGCGTCCCAGTCGAGCACCGCCACCCGCTCGACGCCCGCTGCCCGGGCGTGCCCGGCCGCGACGGCCGCGTGGTTCACCAGGCAGAAGCCCATGGCCCGAGCCGCCTCGGCGTGGTGGCCCGGCGGCCGGCCGAGGCAGAACGCGGCCCCGAGGTCGCCCACCAGCACGGCATCGACCGCCGCCGTCGCCGCGCCCGACGCGACCACCGCAGCGTCGTAGCTCCGCTCGCTGACGACCGTGTCGAGGTCGATAGGCCCTCCCCCGCGCTCGCAGAGCTCCCGGATGCCCGCCAGGAACTCCGGCGGATGGACGCGCTCGAGATCCTCCTCTGCCGCCGGCGCGGCCTCCTCGACCGGCGCCTGGGTCGCCCGCACGGCGTGCATGACCGCGTCGGTGCGCGCAGGCCGCTCCGGATGCGGCCCCGGATCGTGCAGCCGGAAGAGGTCGGACACGTAACAGGCAAGCGGTTGCGTTTGTGACACCTCAGCGCTACAGACGAATCGCCGGTTTTCTCCGCTGTTCTCCGGAAAAAACCCCCGGATTAACGTCAGCTTAACAATCCTGGTGGCTAAATGAACGTGGAATCGGGCATACTAGTGCGGCCGTCCCACCCCCCTTGTGACACCGAGTTGGAGGTCGCATGTATCGGTTCAGCCGCGCAATATTCGTCGAAATCAAGGATCTCGTCGACCCGCATCCCGACACCGTCTCCTCCCAGGAGGGCCGGCGCAGGGTGCTCCAGTGTTGCGAGGCGACGATTGAGCGGCTGGCGCGCGACCCGCACTACTTCGCGAAGCCGAGCCAGAGCCTCTTCTCGGAGATCCGGCATCTCTTCTCGATCTCCGACCAGGTGCGCGTCTACCGATCCATCGACCGGCACATCTCCGCGGCGGTGGTGCACATCCTCGACGAGCTCGAGCGTGCAGGCGAGGGCCAGGCGCACCAGTGCAAGGCGACGACCCGCAAGGGCAAGCCGTGCCAGCGGACGCCGCTTCCCGATCGGGAGTACTGCCCGTCGCACCAGCACCTCGAGGAGCGCGTCACCGTCACGGCGTAGCCGGCTCGTCCTCGGCCACCGGCAACGACAGCTGCCTGTGCCGATCGAGCCCGGACACCCCCATGCCCACCAGCCGGATCGGTCCCGGCCGGTGGCGTAGCGCGCGGTCGAGCAGGCTGCACGCGAGGTCGGCGATCGCCGCCGCGTCGTCGATGCCGACCGGCATACTGTGCGACCGCGTCGCGATCGCGAAGTCGGGGTAGCGCACCTTCGTCGTGACCGTCCGTGCGCTCATGCCGCGCCGCTCGAGCGCCCCGGCGATGCCCTCCGCCATGCGCCGCAGGTGGTCGTAGAGCTCCTCGCGGTCGCGCACGTCGACGTCGAACGTCTCCTCGTTCGAGATCGAGATGGCCTCGACGGGCTCGCCGCTCACCGGGCGGGGGTCGATCCCCTGGGCGCGCAGCCGGAGCTCGACGCCGACGCGCCCCGGGAGTAGCTCGGCGAGCTTGGCGTCGTCCAGCTCGGCGAGCGAGCCGATCGTCGCGACCCCTGCCGCGACGAGCCGCACCTCGGCCTTGGGCCCCACGCCGGGCAAGGTGCGAACCGCCAGCCCGGCCAGGAACGCCGCCTCCCCGCCTCGCGGGACGACCGTGATCCCGCCCGGCTTTCGGGCGTCCGACGCGATCTTGGCGACCACCTTGCAGGTGGCGACGCCCAGCGAGCAGGAGAGCCGCATGCGCTCACGCACGGCGAGCTGCACCAGCTCGGCCTGCTCGCGCGGGTCGCCGTCGGGCAGCACGAGGTAGCCCTCGTCGATCCCGACCTGCTCGACGACCGGCGCCATCCCGTGCACGAGCGCCCACACCCCGCGCGACCACTCACGGTAGGTCTTGTGGTCCGGCCGCACGAACACCACCTGCGGGCAGCGGCGGCGGGCCTCGGCGCTCGAC
>JBOHBE010000021.1:0-1631 GCA_050698235.1 Gaiellales bacterium | reverse complement strand
CCCTTCCGCGGATAGAGCCCGAAGATGCGCGCGGGCTGCGTGCAGGCCGCGTCGACCAGGCGCTCGACGGCGAGCGGGTCGTCCGCTCCCCCGAGCGCGAACCCGAGCGGCAGCCGCGCGCCTATCCCGGGGAGCCCGGTCGGGATCTTCGTGAAGTCGTCCTGCACCGGCACCTTGTCGCAGTCGAGCCGCAGGTGGCAGTGGTCGGAGGCGTAGGTCGTCACGTCGCCCGTCCGCAGCCCTTCCAGGAGGGCCGCCCGATCGGCGGCCGTGCGCAGCGGCGGCGTCATGACGTAGCGGAGCGCGTCGGGCCCCTCGTGGTGGGAGCGCTCGAAGAGCAGGTGGTGCGAGCACACCTCGGCGTGCACGGTCTGCCCGCGCCTCCGCGCCGCCAGGATCTCGTCGAGCGGCTCGCGGCCCGTGACGTGGACGACGTACGGCGTTGCTCCGGCCAGCCCGGCCAGCACCAAGAATCGGTGGACGCACTCCGCCTCGAGCTCGATCGGCCTGCTGGCGGGGAGCGACTCCATGCCGAGCCGGCCCTCCGCGACGCACTGCCGCGTCAGAAGGTCGACCGCGCGGCCGTTCTCGCAGTGCGCGAGCGCGACGATCCCGAGCTCGGCCGCCTCCTGCATCACCGCGAGCGCGACGTCGTCGTCGGCCATGATGCCGAGCTCGACGTAGGCCAGCCACAGCTTCACGCTGCCGACGCCGAGCGCCGCGACCTGGGCCAGGTCGCCCCGGCGATACGCCTCGGGCTCCCAGATCACCGCGTGGAACGCGAGGTCGATGTGCGACTCGGGCATCTCGTCGGCGATCGTCCGGCGCGCGGCCTCGGCGGGGCGCTCCCCCGGGAGCGCGTCCACGAACGCGAGGGCCGACGTCGTCCCGCCGCAGAGCGCCGAGCGGGTGTCGGCCCGGACGCCGCCGAAGGGATGGGTGTGCACGTCGACGCCCCCTGGGAGGACGAGGCAGCCCGACGCGTCGATCACGTCGGCGCTCGTCGCGTCGACGTTGCCGACATCGACCACGACGCCGTCGTCGACAAGCACGTCCGCGAGCGCCGAGCCGTCCGGCCCGACGACGGTTCCGCCCACGATCGCCGTCGCCACGGCCCTACCCGGCTGCCCGGTCCGGCAGGCACGGCGCCGCGTCGAGCAGCCGCCGGGTGTAGTCGTCGGACGGCGTCGAGAGCACCTCGCGCACGCCGCCTGCCTCGCACAGCACGCCCTTGTCCATGACGAGCACCGAGTCGCTGATGCACGCCACGACGCCGAGGTTGTGGGTGATGAAGAGCATCGAGAGCCGCAGGTCGCGCTGGAGCTCTGCGAGCAGCTCGAGGACGGCCGCCTGCACCGACACGTCGAGCGCCGAGGTCACCTCGTCGCAGATCAGCAGGTCGGGCTTGGCCGCCAGCGCCCGCGCGATCGCAACCCGCTGGCGCTCGCCGCCGGACAGCTCGATCGGGAAGCGGTCGCGCACCCGCCGCGGCAGCCGCACCCGGTCGAGCAGCTCGTCCACCTGGTGGTCGGCGTCGGCGCGCGACAGCTTGCGCAGGATCCGCAGCGGCCGCTCGACCAGCGGCGGCGGATCCAGATCGTCTTCCAGAACCCGTTCGAGTCGCTCAACCC
>JBOHBE010000020.1:0-2110 GCA_050698235.1 Gaiellales bacterium | reverse complement strand
CCGCGAATCCGCGGCCCTGCTCGCCTGCGCGGGCTGCCTCGACGGCGGCGTTCAGCGCCAGGAGGTTGGTCTGGGCGGCGATTGTCGAGATGGTCTCGACGATGCCGTCGATCTGCTCGCTGCGGTTCGTGAGGCCCTCCATGACCTGCGCGAGATCGGCCGACGAGTCGGCGAGCCCGCGGATCGCGATCGTCGCGTCCTCCGCTGCTGCGACGCCCTCCTCGGCGACGCGGTTCGTGTCGACCGCGGCCTCCGCCGTCTCGGTCGCCGACGTGAGCGTCTCGTCGATCATGCGCGCCTGGCGCTCGGCGCCGGCCGCCACGTCGCCGACGGCGTTCGCGATCTCCTCGACCGCGCGTCCGGCCTCGCCCGACGAGGTCGTCATCTGCTCGGCGGCTTGGGTCAGGCGTCCGGTGGCGGTCGCGACCTCAAAGAGGACGCCCGAGACGTTCTCGGACATGCGGTTCATGGCGATGCCGAGGGCGTCGCGCTCGGAGCGCGGCTCGATGTCGGCCGACAGATCGCGGCCGGCGATCCGCTCTGCGGCTGCGACCATCTCGCGCAGGTAGGCCTGCATCGCGACGAAGGCCGTGCCCAGCGCGTCAGCGTCGGATCGCACCTCGACGGCGCGCGAGACATCGCCCTCGCTCACCGCCGCGGCGGCGGCCGCGACGTCGTTCAGGTAGCTCTGCATGTCGACGAAGGCCCGGCCGAACTGATCGCGGTCTGACAGCACGTCGACGCTCGCCGACAGGTCGCCTACGCCGATCTCGCCCGCCACGCGCGCCATCTCGGACGTGCGGGCCCGCATCGCGTTGTACGCCTCAATGCTGGCCGTAGCCTTGGCGAGCATGTCGTTGAAGGTGCGACCGAGCTCTGCGATCTCGTCGGAGCCGTCCACGGCGACGGGCTCCGTCGTCGGCACGACGTCGACGGTCAGGTCGCCCTCGGCGGCCATCGCCCCGAGGCCTTCCTCGATCCCCGCCAGGCAGTCGTCGCGCAGGCTCGAGAGGCGCTCGCGGATCGGCGCCAGTCCACCGGAGAGGCGGCGGGTGAGCGCCCAGGCGATGCCGGCCGCGGCCAGGAGGGCGATCAGGGCGACGGCGCCCATCAGCGTCTCGCTCGTCGATCGGCTCGACGCGAAGGCGTGGACGGCCGCGGTCTGCTCCGCCTTGGCCTGGGCGATGTCGGCGTCGGCCGCCTCGACGAGCCCGTCGGTGGCGTCATTCGACGGGTCGACCTGGGCGACGGCGGCCCGCTGGTGCCCGGCCTGCACGGCGGCCCACATCTGACCGTCGACCGCCATGAACGCCCGGAACTTCGCGGCAATCGCGTTGAGCGTCGCGTGGTCGGGGCCGTCGGTGGCGGCGGCTTCAGCCGCGGCGAACGCCTTCCGGTAGGTGGCCACGTCACCGAGGAAGTTCTCGCGCTGCGACGGGCCCTGCACGAGGTACTTCGTCTGGGAGTAGTGGAAGTCGCCGATCGCGGCCCGCATGTCCTCGGCGCTCTGCACCTTCGGCGTGATGATCGCGTCGACGGCGTGCTCCGACGAGCTGAGGCGGGAGAAGCCCCAGAAGGCGACGCCGGCGGAGGCGGCCAGCAGGAGGATGACGATGCCGAAGCCGGTGAAGAGCTTGGCGCGGATCGATAGGCGGTTCAGCAGTCGCACGGCGGCGTGGCTCCCGGTGGCTGGGTTGTCGGCGGCAGTAATCGGCCGCCGACGCCCCACGTTGAGCATTCCCGGGAGCTCGCCACCGGATCAGCCGCCGGCCAGGGTGAACTGGCGGACAAGCCGGTCGAGCTCGGCGGCCGTCTCGTTCAGGCCCTGGGCGGCCGTGGCGAGCTCGTGTGCGGTCGCGGCCGTCTGCTCGGTCGAGGCGGAGACCTGCTCGGCCGATGCCGAAGACTCCTCGGCGACCGATGCGATCTCGCTGGTGGCGGTGCTGATGGTGCCGACACGGTCGGTGATGTCGATAACGGCGTGGCCGATGGACTCGAACGCCTCGCGCGTCTTGTCGACGGTGGCGACGCCGCTCTGTGTGCGCTCGGCGCTCTGCGAGACGGCTTCCGCTGCCCGGGCGGTCTCGGTCTGGATCTCGCCGATCAGCGC
>JBOHBE010000019.1:0-2148 GCA_050698235.1 Gaiellales bacterium | reverse complement strand
GAGCCCGTCTTGCCCTTCACCGCGCCCTTGCTGACCTGCTCGACGTACTCTTCGTTGACGCGCGCGCTGCGCTCGAGCAGTCGCGAGTGCAAATAGAACACGTCGCCCGGAAATGCCTCGCGGCCCGGCGGCCGGCGAAGCACGAGCGACAGCTGTCGATACGCGGCGGCTTGTTTCGACAAGTCGTCGTACACGCACAACGTCGGCTTACCCTCGTTGTACATGAAGTACTCGGCCATGGCGCAGCCAGAGTATGGCGCGATGTACTGCATTGGCGCCGGATCCGACGCCGACGCGACGACGACGATCGAGTACTCCATCGCGCCCGCTTGCTTCAAACGTTCGACGACTGACGCGACGGTCGACGCCTTCTGTCCGATCGCGACATAGACGCAGACGACGCCCTGCCCCTTCTGATTGATGATCGTGTCGATGGCGACGGCGGTCTTGCCGATGGCGCGATCGCCGATGATCAGCTCGCGCTGTCCGCGGCCGATCGGGATCATCGAGTCGATGGCCTTGATGCCCGTCTGGAGGGGCTCCTTCACCGGCTGGCGGTCAACGACGCCAGGCGCCTTGAACTCCATCGGCCGGCGCTCGGTCGTCTCGATCGCCGGGCCGCCGTCAAGCGCGTTTCCGAGCGGGTCCACGACCCGGCCGACCATCGCGTCGCCGACCGGGATCGACATGACGTCGCCGGTGCGACGGACGGTGTCACCCTCCTTGATCTTGTCCCATTCGCCGAAGAGCACGGCGGCGACGTTGTCTTCCTCGAGGTTCAGCGCGAGGCCGGTGACGCCGTGGTCGAGCTCGAGCTTCTCGAGCGCGACGCAGCGGTCAAGACCGTAGATGCGGGCGATGCCGTCGCCGATCTGGATGACGGTGCCGACCTCCTCGACGTCGGCCTGGACCTCGTAGCGCTCGATCTCGGCCTTGAGGATGTTCGCGATCTCGTCTGGTCGCAGCTTCACGCTTCACTCCCTACGGGCAATGGTGTACGGATGAGCGCGCGGCGGATGTCCTCCAGCCGGCGCCGGACTGACGCGTCCAGGAGGACGCCGCGGGCGCTCAGGACGAGGCCCCCGATGATGGCGGGATCGACGGTGGCGACGACGTTCGCGTCGTGCCCGACCGCCGCGGAGAGCCGCTCGCGCAGGTCATCGACCTGTGCGTCGTCGAGGGCCACGGCCGTGGTCACCTCGACCGTCAGGATCCGATCCTCGGCGGCCGTGAGCTCGGCGTACGCGGCGACCGTGTCGGCCACGAGCGGCAGCCGGCCACGGTCGGTCAGGACGAGGGCGGCGTTCCGGACGAGCGGGTCGGAGTCTGCGAGCAGTTGGGTGAGCACCCGCTTCTTCGCCTCGCGGGGGATCGCGGGATTGGCAAGCGCCTGGATCAGCGGACGGTTCCCGCCGAGCCCGGACATGAGCGCCTTCAGGTCGCTGTCGACCTCGCGCGTCCGCCCGGCGTCGCGCGCAGCCGCATAGAGCGCCTCGGCGTAGACCCGAGCAGCCGGCTCGATCCTCTCTGCCACTACTGCTCGCCCTCGGGTACGAGCGCGGCGAAGTCGACCCCGGCAAGGGCGTCGTCGATCAGCCGCTTCTGCTCGCCCGCATCGAGCTTGGCGCGGACGACCTTCTCGGTCGCCACCATCGTGAGCTCGGCCACGTGCTGCTTGATCTCGGCGAGGGCCTGGCGCGTCTCGGCCGCGATCTCCGCCTTGGCCTGCTCCTTGAGGCGCACGGTCTCTGTCTCGAGCGCGGCGACGTCGGCTGCACGCCGCTCCTCGCCGACCCGGCGGGCGTCCTCGACGATGCGGGACGCCTCCTTGCGGGCCTCCGCGAGCTGCTGGCGGTACTCGGCCAGGGCCGTCTGTGCCTCCTCGCGGGCCTTCTCGGCCGAGTCGAGGTCGGCGGTGATCGCCACGCGGCGCTGGTCGATCATCTGCTGGATCGGGCCGAACGCGTACTTCTTCAGGACCACCAGGACGACGACGAAGCACACGAGCGTCCAGATCATCAGCCCCGTCGTGGGCGTGATCAGCGTCGAGTCATAGACCACCATGGCGGCCGCCAACGTCACGCGATGGCATAGGCCACGAAGGCCATGCCCAGGGCGTAGAAGATGATCGCTTCAGTCAGGGCGAAC
>JBOHBE010000018.1:0-5770 GCA_050698235.1 Gaiellales bacterium | reverse complement strand
GTCGACGCCCTGGAGGATCGCGTAGTTCGCGAACATCCCCCCGGAGCTCGAGCAGGCGCCCATCGCCATGACCCACTTCGGGACGAGCATCTGGTCGTAGACCTGACGGAGCGGCGGGGCCATCTTGTGGCTCACGCGGCCCGAGACGATCAGGAGGTCGGACTGGCGCGGCGACGAGCGGAACACCTCGGCGCCGAACCGGGCGATGTCGTAGCGCGGCGAGGGCAGCGCCATCATCTCGATCGCGCAGCAGGCGAGGCCGAAGCCCGCCGGCCAGATCGAGTTGGACTGGGCCCACGCGAGCGCCTTCTCGACCGTCGTCAGCATGATGTACTGCTCGAGATCCTCCGAGCGCACCGCCCGCGAGATCGAGACGGGCCTTACCGCCATTCCAGAGCCCCCCGCTTCCAGACGTAGACGTAGGCGACGACGAGCAGGACGACGAACGTCACCATCTCGACGAAGCCGTAGGTCTTGAGCGCGTGCAGCTTGATCGCGAGCGGATAGAGGAACACGACCTCGATGTCGAAGACGATGAAGAGCATCGCCGTCAGGTAGTACGAGATCGTGAACCGGCCGGGCGTGAACGTGTGCGACGAGACGCCGGACTCGAACGGGATGCGCTTGTCTCCGGCCCGCCGCGGCGCCCTCGTCGAGAGCAGGAACGTTGCCGCAATCAGGCTCGCAGGAATCATCAGCGCGATCGCTGCGAAGACGAGCAGGGCTGCCCAATCGCCGAGCACTGGCCGCGACTATAGCACCGGGCACAAACAACCCCCGACCGTCCGGAGAAACCCGCTTCGGAGGCGGGATTGGGCCGCGGTATCCGGTGTTACAAACGCGGGTGTGCGCGGGGCCCGCTCAACCTTTCGGAGTCCGCGTACGATGATCACTCCATGGTGACGATCACCGAGCGCGCCGCGACCAAGCTGAAGGAGCTCCTCGAGGCCGAGGGGGATCCCACGCTGACCGCTCTTCGGGTGGCCGTCGAGGGCGGCGGCTGCTCCGGGTTCCAGTACGCCCTCGGGTTCGACTCCGAGCCGGAGGAGGGCGACGCCGTCGCCGAGCTCCACGGCGTGCGTATCCTCGTCGACCGCTACAGCCTGCCCTACCTCGAGGGCGCCGGCGTCGACTACGTCGACGGCCTGACGGGCGCCGGGTTCCACATCACGAACCCGAACGTCGAGGCGGCGTGCGGCTGCGGCAGCTCGTTTCAGGCCAAGAGCGCCGGCTGACCCTCCGGGATCTCTAGACTGATGATTGGATTCCGGCCGCTCGGCTAGGGTTTGGATCCAAACTCATGGGCGAGCACATCGTCGACATCACGATCATCGGCGGCGGCCCGACCGGACTCGCCGCGGCCTATTACGGGGCGCACCGCGATGCCTCCGTACGGATCGTCGAGAGCCTGGAGCAGCTCGGGGGCCAGGTGGCGGCCGTCTACCCCGAGAAGCACATCTTCGACGTGGCCGGCTACCCGAAGGTGAACGGCCAGGAGCTCATCGACCGGCTGACCGAGCAGGCGATGCAGTACGAGCCGGAGGTGCGGCTGGGCGAGGTCATCGAGTCGATCACGCACCGCGACGACGAGGTGATCGAGCTCCACACCGAGACGGGCGAGACGCTCCTGACCCGGACGATCATCATCACCGCCGGTCACGGGGCCTTCAACCCCCGCAAGCTCGACCTCCCGGATCTCGAGAGCTGGGAGGGGAACGGCCTGCACTACTTCGTGAAGAAGAAGGACGTCTTCGCGGGCAAGCGGGTCGCGCTGGTCGGCGGCGGCGACTCCGCGCTCGACTGGGCGATGGGGCTCCAGGACACGGCGGCCCTCCCGATCGCGCTCATCCACAGGCGTGAGCGGTTCCGCGGGCTCGAGTCGTCGTACAACGAGGTGTGCCGCCTGGCTGAGGGCGGCGGCGTCGAGATCCTGGTGCCGTGCGAAGTGCGCGCGGCGACGGGGAACGGCCGCCTCGAGGCGATCACGGTCGAGAACACCGCGACGGGCGAGATGCGCGAGGTGCCGTGCGACGAGCTGGTGACGCTGCTCGGTTTCGTGTCGCACCTGGGGCCGATCGCGAACTGGGGTCTCGAGTTCGAGAACAAGCGCCAGATCCGGGTGAACCAGATCGGCGAGACAAACCTCCCGGGCGTCTTCGCAGCCGGCGACGTCGCGGGCTACGAGGGCAAGATCACGCTGATCACGGTCGGGTTCTCGGAGGCGGCTCTGGCCGCGAACCACGCCGTGGCGCGGATTCGCGGCGAGAAGGCCCAGCCCAAGTACTCGACGGAGTAGCGACGCCGAGGGTCACCGCCATCAACCTGCGCCAGGGCGACGCCCTCGATGCGATCGAGCACGCGATCCGCGCCGCGCTCACGAGCCTCCCGGAGCTGGCGATCGACCCGGACGACGTCGACGTCATCCCGATGGTCGCTCCCGCCGGCTACGACCCGGCGGTGGCGAGGATCGACGTCGACCTGTGGGAGCTGCCGGAGCGCACGAAAGCCGGGCTTGACGAGGTCGCCGAGCGCGTCGCGGTGGCGTTCCAAGAGGTCGCCGGCGCCGACCGTGGCGTCAAGGTGGCGCTGCGCCCGGCCCGTCTCGAGGTCACCGGCTGGGCTTCCCGCTGAGCGGCTTCAGCCGGCGGCTTCGTCGGACTGCATGAGCCCGAAGCGGTTGCCCTCGGTGTCGACGAAGGCGGCGAACCAGCCAACACCGGGGATGGCCATGCGGTCGCCGATGATCTCGCCGCCGGCGGCCTTCACGGCCTCCATCGCGTCGTCGAGCGACGCGACGTCGATCGTGTTCGTGGTCGCCGCGGCGTCGCCGTCGCTGCGCCGGCTGAGGCCGCCGTTGATGCCGGGCTGCGTCTCGCCCGTGTCGATCAGCCAGTAGTCCATGGGGCCGCCGCCGCCCCAGTGGTTGAACTTCCACCCGAACGCCTGCTCGTAGAACGAGACGGCGCGGTCGGGGTTCTCGGCGGTGATGTCGAAGTGCACTGGGCGCGGCATGAGGTCCCTCCTCTGGCTCGTACGGCTCGGGCCGGGAGGCTAGCTACTTCACGGACTGCGTCAGCGAGAGGTGGGTCTTTCCGGTCGCCTTGACGGTGACGCGCCCCGGGTCGAGCTCCTGGCCGCCGTCGAGCTCGACGCGGTACGTGCCTGGGGGGAGCCGGAGCGAGAAACGGCCGTGCTCGTCGGTCCGCACCAGTCCCACGGTCTGGCCGTCGGCGAGCACGTGGATGCGTACGTTCGCCAGCGGCCGCCGTCCGGGCCACGGGCCGCCGATCTGCCTTGCTCGCCCGCCGATGCCGGTCGCCAGGGGCGTCGTCGAGTGCGCGGCGGAGCCCATGCACCCGGCGCCCGCGAGGAGCGCCATTGCGGCGAGGAGCGGGGCGGCGCGACGGTGCATGGTCCTCTGACCGGGGTGGGCGCCTGGTGGTTCCCGGGGGCGCCCGGTTCGGGCCGTCGATCAGCGAGGCTGGGGAGCGTCAATTGGCGGTCACGTGAAACGACACTTGGTGCTCCCCGTTGCACTCTCGTGTGAGGGTGACGACAGTGTTGGTACCGTGGAACGGTGACGCGAGGACGACATGTCGGAGGCCGTGGCCGGCTCGTCATCCTCGCAGTCGCCTCGTGCTGTGTCCTGCTCGTGAGCGGTGCGCCGGCGATGGCGGCGTCCGCGGCGCCGACGCGCTCACAGCTCGTCGGCCAGCGCCTGATCGTGGCGTTCGGGGGCACCCACGCAGGGGCGGGGCTGCTCGCGCGGGTGAGGGCCGGGCAGGTCGGCGGGGTCATCCTCTTCTCGCAGAACATCGCTTCGGCGTCGCACGTCGCGGCGCTGACCGCCTCGCTCCAGGCGGCGGCGCGCGCCGGCGGGCAGCCGCGCCTGATCATCGCGACCGATCAGGAGGGCGGGCTCGTGAAGCGGATCCCATGGGCGCCTCCCAACATGTCGGCGCAGATGCTCGGGACGCTCCCCGACGCGCGGTCGGCGCGGAGCGGGGCGGCGACCGCGCGCGCGCTTCACGCGCTCGGAATCAACCTCGACCTCGCGCCGGTCGCCGACGTGCCCGCCGGGCCGGCCGACTTCATCGAACGCCAGCACCGGGCCTTCTCGACGAGCCGCTTCACCGTGGCGTCGCACGCGGCCGCGTTCGCGAAGGGGCTTGAGTCGGGGCACGTCTGGCCGACGCTGAAGCACTTCCCCGGGCTCGGCCTCGCCACCGTCTCGACCGACGACGCGCTCGTCCGCATCACCGCAACGAAGCGCAAGCTGACGAGGGCCCTGCTCCCCTACCAGGTCGCGCTCCGTCGCGGCCTCCACCCTGTGGTGATGCTCTCGACGGCCGTGTACGCCGCGCTGGACTGGCGCGCGGCCGCGTGGTCGCCGCCGGTCATCCACAACCTCCTGCGCCGCACGCTCGGGTTTGCGGACGTGACAGCGACCGATTCGCTCGACGCCGCTGCCGCGGTCCGCCACCGGCCCACGACCGCTGTGGCACTGCGGAGCGCCGAGGCCGGCGCCGACCTGCTCCTGGTGACGGGGCCGGCCGCGACCGGCAAGCGGGTGTTCGAGCGGCTGATGCAGGCGGCGAGGTCGGGCGACCTGCGCGGGTCGCAACTGACCGCCTCGTACGACCGGATCAGGGCGCTGAAGCGCCGCCTGCGGGGGTGAGCCGCCCGCCCGCCGCTACCATCCCGCGCCCTGGAGCCGCACCCACTCGACGAGCGCGGGAGCTTCGCGTGGCTCGCCCATCCGGACGAGTTCCTCCGGCGTGCGTCGACCGCCGTCCGGCTCGACCACGGCTGGCTGCTCGCCGATCCCGTCGACGCCCCTGACCTCGACGGTGCCCTCGCAGGGGCGCCGGTGATCGGCGTCGCCGTCCTCATGGAGCGCCACCGCCGCGACGCCGATGCCATCGCCGCTCGCCACGGCGTCGGCGTCGGAGGCGCCGTCCCGGCCGGGATCGAGACGCGACGGGTCGTCCGCTTCCCCGGCTGGCACGAGATCGTGCTCTGGTTCCCCGACCGCCGGCTGCTCGTCTCGGCCGACGTGCTCGGCACCATCGGCTACTTCCTCTCCGCCGACGACGAGCGGCTCGGCATGCACCCGCTCGTTCGCCCCTTCCCGCCCCGGCGCGCGCTCCGCGGGCTCGCCCCGGCCGCCATCTCAGTCGGGCACGGTCCGCCGGTCACCGAGGATGCGACCGCGGCCCTTTCCGCGACGCTTTGCACCGCCCGCTCGCGCCTCCCCGCGGCCTACCGCCACGCCTGGCGAATGTCGCGCCGCGCGCGTGCGCGCAAGTACGCTGCCTGAGGCATGACCGACGTGACCGGGCAGACCGAGCTCTGGGGTGCCGAGACCCGTAAGGCGGTCGAGAACTTCCCCGTCTCCGGCGAGCCGATCCCGGCCTCGGTCGTCCACTGGCTCGGCCGCATCAAGGCCGCGGCCGCCCATGTGAACGCCGACCTCGGCCTGCTCGACACCGCAGTGGCCGACCGCATCGCCTCGGCGGCCGACGAGGTGGGCGAGGGCCGCCACGACGCCCAGTTCCCGATCGACGGCTTCCAGACGGGCTCGGGCACCTCGTCGAACATGAACGCGAACGAGGTGATCGCGACCTTGGCCGCCGAACGCCTCGGCGCGCCGGTGCATCCCAACGACGACGTCAACGCCTCGCAGTCGTCCAACGATGTGTTCCCCACCTCGATCCACCTGGCCGCCGCGGTGGCGACCGCCGGTGAACTGCGGACTGCGCTGGGGCAC
>JBOHBE010000017.1:0-17756 GCA_050698235.1 Gaiellales bacterium | reverse complement strand
GCTCCAAGCACCGGCCCACCACCAGCCCCGGCGCCGGCCAGCGCTCCTCAGGAGAGCTGGCTGGCCGGCGGCGGGCAGGCGCGGCGCGGCCCCCACCCGTTCGGGAGAGCGCCACTTGTCGGTTGGTTGAAACGACAATTGGTGTTCCCCGGCACCGTCTTGCGACACCCCGTCACCCACGCCTGACACGCGGCCCGCCAAGCTCCAACCGTGCCGTCCGACTACCTACCCACGCTGTACAAGGCTCGCAAGGTGCCGACCAAGCAGCCGGTGTGTGCGATCTGCATAGACCGGACTCGTGGGAAGACGCTGGTCGTGCGCCTGGGGCACGGCGTCAGTGTCTCGCTGTGCGAGCGGCATGCGAGCGGCGAGTTCCAGCGGCAGCGGAACGGGCGGGACTTCGCCCGCACTCTGCTCGGCGTGTGGGAGGCGTGCGGGTGCCTCACGGCGGCTAGGCACAAGGCAGTCCAGGCCCACCTCGCCAGCCTGCTCGACCGCCCGGCGCGACCGAGACCGGGCAGCTACTCCTGGCCCGAGCTCCGCCAGGCCCTCGAAGACGCCTACGCCCGGGGCGCCCGGCCGGCCGACACCGCCGGCCACGTCCACACTCGCTACGCCTCCTGCCCCGCACACCCACCCAGCCGCCGCACCCTCGAACGCTGGCATGCCCAGCGCCGCTGGCTGCACCACCCGCCGTAGCGGTCAGTCGCCCTCGGCGGGCAGCGCCAACTCGCCGTCGAGCGACTGTGCCGGGATGGAGTGGCGCGGCTCCAGGTCGTGGACGTAGCGGCCTCCGCGCATCCATGAGGCGCCGGCGGCGATGAGGCACGCGACGCTCGCGAAGTCGAACGCCTCGTCGAGGCCCGACGCGAACGGGCCCGCAATCAGGCCCGGGAAGAACGAGCGCCCCGTGAGGTACGTGGCGTTCGCCGCCGGCAGGTGATGCAGGGACGGGCCGAGCAGCTGGCCGATCGGGTTCAGGCCGAGGAACGACGCGAACAGCAGCCCGACGGGCGGCAGGTGCGCCACGCGGTGCGCGTCGGAAGCGGGAACGCCCTGCGCGATCAGCCCATGGCTCAGTGTCGCGGGAAGGCTCGCGGCGAGGCCGACCACCATCAGCGTGAAGAAGACGCCGATCGACAGCACCATCGCCGAGTTCTGGAATGTCGCGCTCATCCCGGCGCCGACGCCGCGCCGGTGCGGCGGCAGGCTGTTCATGATGCCCGTCTGGTTCGGTGACGCGAAGAGCCCCATCGCAAGCCCGATCAGCAGCAGAAGCGCCGCGAACATCCAGTACTGGAAGTTCACCGGCAGCAGCTCGAGGAGGAAGAACGCCAGCGCCGCGAGCAGCATCCCGCCGGTCGCGAACGGGCGCGCGCCGAAGCGGTCCGACAGCCATCCGGACGCCGGTCCGGCGACGAGGAAGCCGACCGTCAGGGGCAGCATGTAGATGCCCGCCCAGAGCGGCGTCTCGGAAAACGAGTAGCCGTGCAGCGGGAGCCAGATCCCCTGAAGCCAGATGATGAGCATGAACATCAGGCCGCCGCGCCCGAGCGAGGCGAGCAGGCTCGCGATGCTGCCGGCGGTGAACGCGCGGATGCGGAAGAGGCCGAGCCGGAACATCGGCTCCTCGGCGCGCAGCTCGATCAGCACGAACACACCGAGGATGGCCAGGCCGCCGAAGAGCTCCATGAGCACGGCCGGGTTCGTCCATCCCATCGTATGCCCGCCGTACGGCTGGATGCCGTACGTGATGCCGACCAGCACCGCGATGAGGCCGACCGCGAACGTCAGGTTGCCCCACCAGTCGATCTTCGCGGGGTGCCGCTCGCCCCGCTCCTCGAGCCGCCACCACGACCAGAGCGTGCCGAGGATCCCGACCGGGACCGAGACGAGGAACACGAGCCGCCACGACACCGGGGCCAGGACGCCGCCGAGCACGAGCCCGATGAACGAGCCGGCGATGGCCGACACGGCGTTGATCCCGAGTGCCAGCCCGCGCTCGTCGTGCGGGAACGCGTCGGTCAGGATCGCCGAGGAGTTGGCCATGAGCAGCGCCCCTCCGACGCCCTGGACGATCCGCATCGCGATCAGCCAGCGAGCGGCCTCCGAGCCGTCCATCCACGTGAGCGACAAGAGGATCGACCCGGCGGTGAAGATCGCGAACCCGAAGTTGAACATGCGCACGCGTCCGTACATGTCGCCGATCCGCCCGAAGCTGACGACCAGCACCGCCGTCGCGACCAGGAATCCCATGAGCATCCACAGCAGGTAGCCGGAGTTGCCGGACTCGAGCGGGTCGAGATGGATGCCGCGGAAGATGTCGGGCAGCGCGATGAGCACGATCGACGAGTTGATCGTCGCCATCAGCATGCCGATGGTCGTGTTCGAGAGAGCGACCCACTTGTAGCGATCTGACCGGGCGGTCATGACGCAGACGGATCGTCGTCGAGCTCGCGCAGCACCTCGCGCATCCGCCGCCGCTTCGACACGAGCTCGTCCTCGAGCTCCTCCAGCGCCGCCCGCCGGGCGCGCACGAGGGCCAGCTGCGTGTCGAGCGGCTCGCGCGCCTCGGCGGCGATCTGCGCGCGGTCGGCGTCGGTGGGATCGGCGTACCACCGCTCGCGAAGCGCCGCGCGCGTCTCCTCCGCGGCGGCCCACGCGCGCAGGTCGGCGAGCGAGAGCCCGAGCAGGTCGCGGGTGCGGATCAGGTCGGCGAGCCGGGCCTCGTCGGCGGCGTCGTAGAGCCGGTGGGTGCCGTGGCGACGGCCCCGGCCCGGCAGCAGGCCGAGCTCCTCGTAGTAGCGGACGGTCCGGGGGGTCGCCCCGACCCGGCGAGCAAGCTCTCCGATGCGGATGTGGGTCTGAGCGGGCGTGGTGGCCATAAATCTTCCGTACACGTTATATTACCAGGGCGCGGTTCCGTCAAGAACCTGATGTGCGCGTCATGATCGAGAGGAGATCACGGTGATCATCCGCTGGCACGGCCAGTCCGCATTCACGCTCACGGGCCGCGAGCACACGGTCGCGATCGACCCGTTCGGGGTCTTCCCGCCGGATGTCTCGGCGCGGTTCAGGTTCGCCTACCCGCCCATCGAGCCCCACCCCGCCGACCTCCTCCTGGTGACGCACGAGCACAGCGACCACACCGGCGTCGAGGCGATCACCGGCGACCCGCAGGTGATCCGGTCGACCGCCGGCCGGTTCGAGTCGCCCGTCGGCGAGGTCGTCGCCGTGGCATCGGAGCACGACGCCACGGCCGGCACCGACCGCGGCCCGAACGCGCTCTTCGCCTTCTCGCTCGACGGCCTTCGCGTGGCGCACCTCGGCGACCTCGGCCAGTCCGCCCTACGCCCGGAGCAGCGCTCCGCGCTCGGCGACGTCGACCTGCTGTTCGTTCCCGTCGGCGGAGGGCCGACGCTCGACGCCCCAGCGGCCGCCGCGATCGTCCGCGAGCTGGCCCCCGCCTACGCCGTCCCGATGCACTACCGCACGCCCGCGCTCGACTTCCTCGAGCCACCGGACGCGTTCATCGCGATGTTCGACGACGTGCACCGCGCCGAGAGCTCCGAGTGGACGGTGCCGGACCAGCGGGCTCCGCAAATCCAGATCGTCGTGTTTCAGCCGCCCGGAGCCTGAGGCCGGACCGGGCTCAGAAGCGATCCATGTACTGCCGGATCTCCCAGTCGTGCACCTGCTCGTTGTAGGACGCCCACTCCTCGCGCTTCAGGCTGATGTACTCGGTGAAGATGTGCTCGCCGAGGGCCTGGCGCATCACGTCGTCGCCCTCGAGCGCGTCGAGCGCATGCGACAGATCGTGCGGCAGGCTGCGGATGCCGAGCTCCTTGGACTCCGCTTCGGTCAGGTGGTAGATGTTGCGGTTGACCGGCTCGGGAGGGGTGAGCCCGCGCTTGATGCCGTCGAGGCCCGCCGCGAGCATGCAGGCCAGCGCCAGGTACGGGTTGGCCGTCGGATCGGGCGTGCGGAGCTCGATCCGGGTCGACCGGCCACGCTTGGCCGGGACGCGGATGGCGGCTGAGCGGTTGCCGGGCGACCAGGCGATATACACGGGCGCCTCGTAGCCGGGCAAGAGCCGCTTGTAGGAGTTGACCGTCGGGTTGGCGACGGCGGTGATCGCCGGGATGTGCTCGAGGATGCCGGCGATGTAGGCGCGGCACTCCGTCGAGAGCTGGAGCGGGTCGCTCTCGTCGAGGAACGCATTCTCGTCTCCGCGGGCCAGCGACTGGTTGATGTGCATGCCCGAGCCGTTCTCGCCGTGGATCGGCTTGGCCATGAACGTGGCGTGCATCCCGTGGCGGGCGGCGATGGTCTTGACGACCACCCGGAACGTGATCAGGTTGTCGGCGGTCGCGAGCGCGTCGGCGTGACGGAAGTCGATCTCGTGCTGGCCGATCGCCACCTCATGGTGGGCGGCCTCGATGCTGAACCCCATCTGCTGGAGCGTGACCTCGATGTCGCGCCGGCAGTCCTCGCCCCGGTCGATCGGCGCGACGTCGAAGTACGTCGCGGCGTCGTGCGGGTCGACCGTCGGGTTGCCGTCGGCGTCGAGCTTGAAGAGGAAGAACTCGGCCTCGGGGCCGACGTTCATCGTGTAGCCCAGGTCGGCGGCCTCCTTGAGCACGCGCCGCAGGTTCGTGCGCGGATCGCCGGCGAACGGCTGGCCGTCGGGATCGGCGACGTCGCAGATCAGGCGGGCGGTGCGGGCCGACTCGGTCCCGCGCCACGGGAGCACCGCATAGGTCGCGGGGTCGGGCAGGAAGTACATGTCGGACTGCTCGATCCGCTTGAACCCGCGGATCGACGACCCGTCGAACATCAGCTCGTTGTCAAGCGCCTTCTCGAGTTCGTCGACCGGTATCGAAACGTTCTTGACGGCGCCGTACGGCTCGGTGAACTGGAGGCGTACGAACGCAACGCTGTCTCGCGCACACTGCTCAAGGACTTCCTGCTTGTCCATGGCCGTCCTTCCCCTGTATTCCGGAGCGAGTGTCATACCCTGATCCTTCCGCACGGAGGTACCGACGGTCGCCAGTGTATAGCGTGTCCCGGATGATCCCTCCCCGCTCCCGGGGCCCCGGAGAGGGCCGCTGGAAAATCCCCCGCAACGTGCGGGCAATGGGCTGGACGAGCCTCGTGAACGACGCCGCGTCCGAGCTCCTCTACCCCGTCCTGCCGCTGTTTCTGGTGACGACGCTGCACGCCCCCGTGGCGGCCGTCGGCCTCGTCGAGGGGGCCGCCGGGGCGGCCTCGCAGATCGTGGGCTACTTCGTCGGTCGGCGGTCGGACCGGATCCACCGCCGCCTGCCGTTCGTGTGGGTCGGATACACCCTCTCGAACATCGCGAAGCCGCTCGTCGCCCTCGCCCCGGCGTGGGGCTGGGTGCTCGGCGCGCGCGTGCTCGACCGGGTCGGAAAGGGCGTCCGCACCTCCCCGCGCGACGCGCTTCTGCGCGACTCCTCCGACCCGGACCGGGCCGGCGCGACGTTCGGCTACCACCGCTTCATGGACTCGGCCGGCGCAACGGTCGGGCCGCTCCTCGCTCTCGCGCTCCTCGCCGCCGGGCTGTCGCTGCGGCAGGTGATCGCCGTGTCGATCGTCCCGGCCGTCCTCACGATGTTCGCCCTTCGCGCCGTGCGCGAGGCGGCCCCTCGCGAGGCGCCCCGGAGCGCGCCCCCGCCGACCCGTGACCTGCCGCGTGCGTTCTGGGTGTTCAGCACCGCATGGGTGGTGTTCTCGCTGGGGAACTCGGCAGACGTCTTCCTGCTCCTGCGGGCCCACGACCTGGGCCTGTCGGCCACGGCTGTCGTGGTCGCCTACGCCGTCTACAACACCCTCTACTCGGGCCTCTCGTGGCCGCTCGGCCACCTGTCCGACCGGGTCGGCCGGCGGCGGCTGCTCGTGTCGGGGCTCGTCGTGTTCGCCGTCGTCTACACCGGGTTCGGGCTCGCCAGCGGGACGCTCGTTCTCTGGCCGCTGTTCGCGCTCTACGGGTGCTACATGGCGGCGACCGACGGGGTCGCCCGGGCGCTCGTCGCCGACCTCTCGCCGACCGCCCTCCGGGCGACCGCCCAGGGCACGTTCCGCCTCCTGACCGGCAGCTCGGAGGTCATCGCCAGCATCGTCGCCGGGGTGCTCTGGTCGACGGTCGCGCCCGGCGCGGTGTTCGCCCTGGGAGCCGGTGCGGCGCTGGCCGGGCTGACCCTCATGCTCGGTTGGAGCCGCTCAACGGCCACGGGCTAGAATCTCGCGCCGAAATGCGGGCGCGCACCCTTCCGGTGCTGGCCGCGGCATCCGCGGTCGGCGTTACGAGCCTGGCGTGGCCTGCGGCCGCCGACGCCCACGCGATCGGCACGGTGACCTACCAGTTCCCGGTGCCGCTGTGGCTGTACGTCATGGCCGGCGCGATCGCCGTCGCCGCATCGGTGCCCGCCGCCGCGCTCGCCGACGAGCGGATCGGGAGCCATCTGGGGCCGAACCTGTACCGCCCCGGCTCGGGTCGCCTCGTGCGCGTCGCTCAGATCGTCTCGGCCGTGATCCTCGTCGAGATCGTCGCCGCGGGTCTCTTCGGCTCGCAGGAGTTCGCGTCCAACCCGGCGACGGTGCTGCTGTGGGTCGACCTCTGGGTCGGGCTCGGCCTGGTCGCCGCCGTCTTCGGGCCCGTCTGGGACCTCGTGAACCCGCTCCGGCTCCTGGGCGACCTCGTCGATCGGGTGAGCCCCGAGCCTCCGGTCGCGTACCCGGAACCACTCGGGCAGTGGCCGGCGGTCGCGGCGCTTGCGATCTTCGGCTGGATGGAGCTGGCGTGGCCGGGCGGGAGCCATCCGTTCGACCTGGCGCTGGTGGTCGTCGTCTACGTCCTCGTCCAGTTCGTCGGGATGGTGCTCGTCGGCGCGGACGTCTGGCTCGAGCGGGCAGAGCTCTTCACCGCGTTCAGCCGACTCATGGCCCGGGTCTCGCCGCTCGAGTGGTACGTCGTCTCGGACCGGCTCTGCCCGGCTGACCTGCACGACCCGGGCGAGGTGGTCGGGTGCGCCGCGTGCTGGCGACGCGTGCCGCCGGAGGAGCGAGGCATCCGCTGGCGGGGGTTCACAGCGGGGACGTGGCGCGAGCTTCCGCTCCTGCCCGGCGGCGCCCCGATGATCGTCCTCCTCCTGTCGATCGTCCTCTTCGATGGGTTCGCCGAGACGATGCGGTTCACCGACGTCGCGCAGTGGATCCATCGCCACTGGACATCGCTCCCTGACACCGGCCTGCGCACCCTGATGATGGTCGCCTTCGTCGTGCCGCTCGCGGCGGTCTTCGCCCTCGTCGCCGCCGCCGTCGGCCGGCGCGGTCGCGGCTACCGCGATGCCGTCGCCCGGTACGCGCCCACGCTGATGCCCATCGTCGCCGTCTACTTCGCGGCCCACTACCTGCTCTACCTCGTCACCTACGGGCAGCTCACCTGGAAGGTGATCATCGACCCGCTCGAGCGAGACTGGGTGCCCGACCTGGGGATCTGGACCGGCTACCCGTCGGGCGCTACGTGGGCGTTCCAGGTGACGATCATCGTGCTCGGGCACGTGTGCGCGATCTTCGCCGCCCACCGGATCGCGCTGCGGGTCGTGCCACGCGGGCGGGCGGCCGTCCTCGTCCAGGCGCCGCTGATCGCGCTCATGATCGTCTACACCGTCTTCGGGCTCTGGATCCTCGGTCAGGCCTACGCGAGCTGAGACCTAGACGTCCTCGGACGCGGCTGCGAGCTCGGACGCGACCTCGCAGACGTCGCGGTTCGCGTTCCACACCTGCTCCTGCCGCTCGGCGCCGGTGCCCTTCTCGAGGATCACGTCGATGCCGGCGAGCGCCTCCGCGCATCCCAGGTCGCGGCTGATCGGCTTCAGCTCGCGCAGGCGCCGCTTCACGAGCGTCCGCGCCTGCATCTTCACGCGCTTCCCGGCGGAGAGATCCATCAGCGGGGCATCGAGTCCGTAGCGGGCGGCGAGCCACTTGTTCTCGGCCATCAGCATCCGGTGGTAGGCGTGCACCGGCTCGCCGGCCTCGAAGCGGTCGAGCAGGTGCTTCACCAGGCACTGCACGTAGGCGGCCAGCGCGACCGTGTCCTCGATGCGGGTCTGGCAGTCCATGACCCGCACCTCGAGGGTGCCGAACCGCGGATGTGGGCGGACGTCCCACCAGAGGTGCGTGTAGTCGCCGATCGCGCCCGTGGCCTCCATGAAGCCGACGGCGTTGGCGTAGTCCTCGTAGCTCTCGAACCGCGGCGGCAGGCCGCTCCGCGGGAACGCCGCGAAGATCATGGCGCGCGTCGACGCGAGTCCCGTGCGCTCGCCGCGCCAGAAGGGCGAGTTGGCCGAGAGGGCGAGCAGCACCGGAAGCTCGATGAGGACGCCCTCCATGACCGCCAGGCACGCCTCGGGCGTCGGCACGGCCACATGGACGTGCATGCCGAAGACGAGCTCGCGCCGCGCGACGTACTGGAGCATCTCGACGAGCGCGCGGTACCGGTCGCGGGCGGTGATCTTCTGGTGCTCGTAGAGCGAGAAGGGGTGGGTCCCCGACGCCCCGAGGCGCATGCCCAGGGCGCGCGCATGCTCGGCGACGTACGACCGGATGTGGCGCAGATCGGCCTCGGCGGAGGGCACGTCCTCGCACACGACCGTCCCCGACTCGAGGACGCACTGCATGAGCTCGGGCTTCAGCCGGTCGGCGAACTCGCTCTCGGCCGCCTTCTCGAGCAGGGGCTCGACGCCGGACACGAGGTCGAAGCTCTCCGGGTCGACGAGCATGTACTCCTCCTCGACTCCCACGGTGAGCGGCGGCCCCGCGCCGAAGCGGTGATCGAGGACGCTGGAGCGCGTCCCCCCCTTGCCCCCTCCGGCGGCGTGCAACATGGAGCCGTGTTTCTACCCCATTTCGAGGCGCTTGCCAACGCCGGCAGTACTATGGACGTAGGCCGAAGTGGCGGAACGGTAGACGCACGCGACTCAAAATCGCGCGGCCGAGAGGCCGTGTGGGTTCGACTCCCACCTTCGGCACTGGCACGGAGGCGACACCCAGCAACAAGCCCCCACGGCTACACCGTTTCCCCTTTTCCGTGATCCGCGCGGTCGCCGGTCCTCGGCTTGATCGTCGGCGTGCTGGTGGCTAAGGTCGTGGGCGCTGTCCAGTGATCAACACGCGCCTATGAGCACTGCTGCCCTACCGCTCCCTGCCGGGACGGTGCACGAAACGATCCCGGCAGATCTACGCGAGACCCTGACCCACGACACCAAGGCGCGGGCGACCTGGATGGACATCACGCCGCTCGCGCGTAACGAGTGGATCTGCCTGGTCACGTCAGCAAAGCAGCTGCAAACACGCGAGCGGCGGCTCGAGCGGACTCGCGCACAGCTGTCGCGGGGCCAGCGCCGACCGTGTTGCTGGGAGGGCTGCCCGCACCGCGAAAAGAACGGCAAATAGCGCCTGCAGCCTGGTTCGCCCGTCAGCCGGCGAGGAGGCGAACGCCGAGGGCGCGGGCCATCGCCGGCGCGAGCGCCAGCATCTGTTCCAGCTCCATCGCAGTGCCTCGCAGGCCCTCGATTCCCTCGATGTCGTCCATCCGGCACCTGCGGAACTCCGATCGAGTGAGCTCGGCGTGGCTGAAGCCGGCGCCGCGCAGGTCGCAGTCGTGGAAGCGAACCCACTCCCCCCGCACGCCCGTGAAGTCCGCCTCGCGAAGGACGCAGTCCTCGAACGTCACCCGCTCGAGCCGGGCGTGCCGGAAGGTCGCCATGTCGGCGCCGCACGCGCGCCAGACAACGTCGTGGATCTCGGTCTCCGCGACCTGGAGCCCGGTCAACCTCCCGCCCGCGACGAGGACACGCGTGAGCGAGCCGCCACGGAATGTCGCGTTTGCGAGGTTCGCGCGCTCGAAGACCGTGTCGCGAAACGCCGGGTCGACGAGCACCGATCCGCTAAAGCCGGCGTCCCGGAACACCACCTCGGTTGCGTGGAGGGCAGCCAGGTGGAGATCCGACCAAGCCGCCCCGAGGATCTCCGTCTGGGCGAGCTCGTCCCCGTCCGCGACCAGCCCCGCCGGCTCAACCTTCAGATCGTCCGGAAGGCGAGGCTCCGCGGGGTGGCGTTCGGCCGGCATCCGGCGAGAGTAGCCTGTGCGGGTGGCCTGGCTTCCCGCAGCGTTCGTGCCTCCCGATCGCGTGGAGCTCTCGAGCGGCCACCACCTGCGGCCAATCCGCGAGGCGGACGTCGACATCGACTACCCGGCGGTCATGGGCTCGCGGGAGCGGCTGTGGGAGAGGTACGGCCCGGCATGGAGCTGGCCGCCGGCGGACATGTCCTACGAGGCTGACCGGAGCGACCTCGCGCGCCACGAGGCCGAGATCTCCGCGCTCGAGACGTTCAACTACGCGGTTCTCGACCCGGGCGAGACCGTGCTCCTCGGGTGCGTGTATATCGATCCGCCGGACGCCTCGTCGCCGGCCGGAACCGATGCCGTCTCGTCGTGGTGGGTGGTGGACGGATCGGTCGGCACCAGCCTCGAGCGCGCGCTCGACGGCTTCGTGCCACCGTGGCTGACCGACACCTGGAGGTTTCGGTCGGTGCACTACTACCCGTGACGAGCGCCTAGCCCCGGGCGAAGGTAGCCCGTACCCTCGAAGTGGTGCAGCGATTCCGGCTGGGCCAGGCTCTGGAGGGGGAATGGAGATGAATCGACGCAGGTTTGTCGCGGTGACGGCGTCGTTGCCGCTGGTCGGGCCCGCCACGGCGTGGGCGATCGGCGCCGCGTCGGCGCCGGCGGCGGACGCCGCCGTGTCCGAGACCGAGGCCGGCATGGCCACCGTGCTCTGGAGCTACATGGATCACGCGTCGTCGTGGGACGAGGCGATCGCCGACCTCCGCCGCTACGTGGCCGATGGGCACGCCGACAGCGAGATCTTCGCCGGAATCGCGGACACGATCGAGCGCGAGACGGCCGCCGCCGGCGCCGAGCACCTCGAGGGCGTCCTGGGCTTCTTCCCCGGCGTCGTCCTCATGCTGCACGGCCTGCGAAGCATCGGCGACTACGCCGACGCCGCGATCTTCGACGCCCAGTCCGCGTTCGTGCGCCGGCTCGTGGAGGCGCTCTGATGGCCGTCACGCCCGTCGCACGGATCGCGTTCGCAGCCGACTCCGGAGGCAGCAGCGGGTCGAAGGCGCCCAGGGTGGCCAAGGCGATCAACGCGGCCTTCGGTCGCTTCGCGCATCCGGCGGCGACCTACCTCATGATCGGCGGCGACGAGTACTCGCTGTGCACCCCGGCCACGATGAAGCACTACGACGTCTACATCGCGAAGCAGCCGAACATCGCCGCGGCGCGAACCGTCATGACGCCCGGGAACCACACGAACGGCCCTGGCGGCAAGCACGGTTCCAGGCCGCTCCCGAGCGCCCAAGCGTGGCTCGACTACAACCGGGCGAACGGGACGCTGTCGCGCATCAACGGCGGCTGGATCAACCCGACGGAGGGCATCCCGCTCACCGACCAGGCCGTCGACATCGCCGGGATCCGGTTCATCCTCCTGAACTCGGGCGCCGTCGAGAACCTCGTCGATAGGCCGGGATGGCCCGTGCCGCACACCGGCGGCTCGGTCGCGGGGAACGCCCGCGCCGCATGGCTCCGCTCGGCGTGGGCGCCGGGGACGGCGAACATCGTCATCACCCATCACGCCCGCTGGAGCTACTACGGCGGCGGCCACGACAACCCGACCATGCAGAACCTGATCGACGAGATCATGGGGAGGAACGACGGCAGCGGCCCGCACTCCTCGCTCATCCTCCAGGGACACGACCACAACATGCAGCTCATGCGGCCTCAGGGCGCCACCGCGGCGTATCCCGGCCTGACGAGCGCGGTCGTCGGCCTCTGCTCGACGTCGCCGGGGACGCATGCCGCGTCGGGGTCGAACACCTCGCAGAAGTCGTGGCTCCAGTTCGCCAACATCGGCGTCGGCGCGTGCGGCTTCCTCCAGATCGACATCATGAGCGACAAGAGCCTCGAGCTCTCGATGATCGACGGGGCCGACGCGTCGGGTCGCCTGATGACGAACACGGCGGCGACGGGCGTGACAGGCCCGGCGACGGCGACGATTCCGATCAGCTGATCCGGGCTACCGGCCTGCGGGCCACGCGTAGTCCGGCGGCAGGAGGTCGAGCAGGTCGGACACCCTGAGGCGGCCGCCGGGACGCAGGTGCCGCGACGCGTGCACCTGATAGGTGTTGCGCCGACCGACCCTGCGACGGGTGACGAACCCACCGGCCACCAGGTCGCGCAGGATCATCTGCGCCGCCCGCTGGCTGATGCCGATGTCGTTCGCGACGTCGGCGAGCCTGATGTCGGGGTCATGCGCGATCCGGAGCAGCACGGCGCTGTGATTCGTCAAAAAGCGCCAGTTTGCTCGGCCGCCACCGCCTGGACAGCCGGAGTCATCCATGTCGCGCGGCATCCTAGCGTTGCCTCAAGACGAAGGACTTGGGACCAGCTAGTCCACAGCGAGCTACTCGCGCGAGTCGCCGCGCAGGATCTCGAACGTCTCGCGCAGGCCGAGCTCGTGGATCCAGTCGCCCAGGATGGCTGCGTCGACACCGGCCCGCTCCAGCGCGAGCACCTGGTCACGGGTGCGGATGCCGCCCTCCGACAGCACCACCTTCCCGGCCGGCACCTCCTCGAGGAGCGAGAACGTCCGCTCCAGGTCGAACCCGCGGTCCTCGAGGTGGTTCTGCACGAGGAAGGAGTCCGGATCGAGCAGCTCGAGCACAAGCTCGATCTCCTCCTCCTCGGCAACCTCCACGACGACGTCCAGCCCGAGCTCGCCGGCCACGGAGTACATCCGGACGAAGTCGTCATCGTCCCCGTCGAAGGCGGCGGCGATCAGGACGACGCCGTCAGCCCCGCCGAGCCGGCTCTCGTACAGCTGGTAGGGATCGATGAGCACGCCCTTGTGCAGCACCGGTAGCCGCGTGGACTCGAGGCCGGGCGGGACGGCTTCAGCGGCGATCGCGAGACCCGCGACACCCGCCTCCTGTGCCGCGGCCAGCAGCCCCGGGTCGGCCCCCGTGATGCGCAGCACGAACGAGATCTCCTCGCCAACCACGCCCTCGGTGAACGGGCGGATCGCCTCGAGATGGAGCACCGCCTCCTCGAGCTCGGGGAGCGGCCGGCTGCCGCGGCGCTCCTCGACGGCGCGCCTGCTGGACGAGATCAGCCGATCAAGCGACGGCATCGGCGATCAAGCACAGGGGATCGGGTGGCCGGAGGGATCTGACCGCTCCGGATGGTCGGTCTCGACCGGTAAGGGAGGCATCAACGGCGCCAGTCTATCTCAGACGCCGAGCCGGTCGAGCTCGGCGGAGTCGCGCCTCCAGTGCGGGCGGACACGGACCCGGAGTTCGAGGTAGACGTCGGTGCCGAGCACCGCCTCGACGCCGGGCCGAGCGGCGGTGCCGATCGCCTTCACCATCGCGCCGCCCCGGCCGACGAGGATCCGCTTCTGCGACTCGGTCTCGCAGATCAGCCGGAGCTCGACCACCGTCCGGGCGCCTCGCCGGGAGCGGACATCGCCGACCTCGACCGCGACGGCGTGGGGCACCTCCTCACGCGTCAGCCGAAGCGCCTGCTCGCGCACCAGCTCCGCGATGCGATCGGCGACGGGCTGGTCGGTCGTGACGTCGTCTGGGAAGTAGGCAGGCCCCTCGGGCAGGAGGGCGGCGAGCTCGGCGAGGAGCTCCTCGACCCCCTCCCCCTTGAGCGCGCTCACCGGATGGATCGACCGGGCGTCCCCCAGCGCTGCGGCCGCGGCCAGCGCCGGCAGCACCCGGTCCGGCCCCAGGCCGTCGGTCTTGTTCACCGCGATCACGCACGGCGCCGAGCCGGGCCGGAGCAGGCGCTCGGCGATGTAGCGGTCGCCGGGGCCGAGCTGCACGCGGCCGTCGAGCATGAGCACCGTCGCGTCGGCGTCGGCCAGGGCGGCGTCCACCGCGCGCTGCATCCGCTCTGTGAGCCGGTCGAACGGCTTCTGGAACCCCGGCAGATCGGCGAGGATCAGCTGATAGCCCGGCCGGCTGACGACGCCTAGTGCACGCCGGCGCGTGGTCTGGGGCGTCGACGAGACCGCCGCAACGTGCTCGCCGACGAGAGCGTTCACGAGCGTCGACTTGCCGACGTTCGGGCGCCCCGCCAGGGCGACGATCCCGGAGCGGTGCTCCTCGGCGCTCACGGCTCGAAGCGGTCGGGCAGTAGCTCGGCGGCGGTCGTGGCGACGACCTCGCCGCCGCTTCGGTAGACGACGGTCATCGACGGCGAGAACTCGGCCAGCACCTGCCGGCACGCGCCGCACGGCGGGGCCGACCCCGCCTGGGCGTGGACGGCGATCGCCGAGAAGTCGCGCAGGCCCGCGCCAACCGCGGCGAAGACGGCGTTTCGCTCGGCGCACGACGTGAGTCCGTACGACGCGTTCTCGACGTTGACCCCGACGATGGGCTCGCCGCCGCCGGCGGGAAGGAGCGCCGCCCCGACGGGGAACTCGGAATAGGGCGCGTAGGCCTGCCGGGCGGCGGCGCGGGCCGTCTCGTACAGGCGGAGCTCGTCGTCGGTGGGCGGCCGCATACCTCCGATCGTAGCGGCGGCCCGGCTCAGGGAGCGGGCAGCGTGGTCCCGCCGGGCGCCGGCAGCACGGTCGGCCCACCCGTCGACTGGGCTGGGGCGGCCGGCGCGGTCGATGCGGGCGGCGTCGTCGACAGCGGAGCCGGCGGAGCCGATGGTGTCCGCGGCCGGTGCTTCCGTCGCGGATGGGTCGTCGCGCGGTGGTGCTTGCGCGGCTTCGGCGAGGCGCGGTGCGCCGGGTGCGGGGCCGGGTCGGCTGCAGGTGTGAACGCGGTGACGGGAACCGTGGTGGGCGCCGACCGGGTCGCGCCCTCATCGGCATTCGGCCCGGGTACGACCAGCCCGAGCCCCACGAAGCCGGCGGCGACGGCCACGGCGACGCGGCTGGCGATGCGCCGGCGGCGGCCCGGATCCCGGCTCGCGGCGCGCTCCATGGCGTCGAGTTCGTCGTCGGCGAAGATCCCGCTCAGGCCGGGCGGCTCGGCGCCGCTGGCCGCAGCCGCCTCGGTGCCGGTGCGCTCGAGCTCGTCCAGGCACTCACCCAGCGAGCCGAACCCGGCGGTGGCGGCCCGCTCGGCCCACGCAAGCAGGCCGGCGGGGATGTCGCGCCGCGCCATGAGGGCATCGAGCAGGCGCGAGAGCATGCGCTGGCCGCCGCCCGTGGGAGCCTCGGGGTCGGCTCCGGGAAGCGGCAGGAGCGGACGCTCGAGAAACGGCGTGGGACCCGGGCCGACCGCGAAGTCGTCGACGCCCGCCAGTTCCGGCTCGAACCCGGCGGCGGCGACCCGTTCGACGAGTCGGCCGAACCCCAGCACGAGCCGGGCCGCGTCGGCCGGGCCGGGATGGCGCATCGTCCGCCACCGCACCACGGGCACGCCAAGGCTCGGGGGGAGCGCCAGGTACCAGTGGCCGCGGTGGCGGCCGAAGTCGAGCACGCCGCACACCTCGCCGCAGGCGATGCCGCGCCAGCGGGCGACCGCGGCCGCGAGGGCGTCGTCGTCCCAGGCGCTCGTGAGGAAGACGAGCCGAACCTGGCTCGCGCGGCCGGAATGGGTGTCGAGGGCGTCGATCGGCCCGCTCGGATTGCCGGCGAGCGCGGTCGGGCTGACGAGGTAGCGGTCGGCGATGATGTTCGAGGGCGGCGGGGAGGCGGCCATGACCCCAGCGTAGGGCCGCACATGTCACGCGACGACGGCCTGACCGTCACAAGTCGGTGACAGATGCCTAAGAGAAAGCCTGGAAAATCGCCGCGGTGACCATCGCACCGAGAACGCCGCCGTAGACCACCTCGAGCGTCGTGTGGACCTGGGCCTCGACGCGCGTCTGAACGACGAGCAGCGCCATCATGAAGACCAGCGTCGAGACGAGCACCTGGTTCTCGTAGGACTGCGTGATGAACGTGACCGCCGCCCACCCGCCGAAGGCCACGGCCGCGTGGCCCGACGGAAGCCCGCCGCGGAGCGGCGTGCCGGTGCCGAACCGAGCCTTGATCGCGATCACCAGCATGATCACGACCGCGATCGCGATCACCGTGATGTGCGGCGGGGAGTGCTTGACCGTGTCGATCGCCCGGCTCGAGGGGTTGCGGAGGCGCGGCCCGAACACCAGATAGCCGACGAAGACGGCGTTGACCGCGGCGACGAGGACAGCCCCGGCGGCGATGTCCTTCGCCGCCCGGGCGACCGGGTCGAACGTGCTCGTGGCCAGGTCGATCGCTTTCTCGAGCGCCGTGTTGAACATCTCGGCGATCAGGACGAACGAGACGGAGAGCATCAGCGCGAGCATCTCGAAGCGGCTCGCTCCGAGGACGACGCCGAGGGGGAGCACCGCCAGCGCGACGATGAAGTGGATGCGCATGTTGCGCTGCGTGCGGACCACGTAGATGACGCCCTCGAAGGCGTAGTTGAAGCTCGAGACCAGGCTGCCTGCCTCGCGTCGCGCGGCCGAAAACGGCGCCGACCGGCGCGCGTCCTGGCGCGTCTCATCGCCGTTACGAAGGACGGACGGCAACCGGCTCGACCCCCTCGAAGATGGCCTGTTGGCGGCGGAGCATGTCTCCGTTATCGGCCTCGTGGTCATATCCCACGAGGTGCAGCGCGCCGTGCACGAGGAGCAGCGCGATCGGCGTCCCGTCGGCCTCGGCCCGCTCGGGGCACACCACGACATCGCCCAACTGGCGCGGGAGCCCGTCGGGCAGCGCGTCGCGGCCGTCGAGCGGGAACGACAGCACGTCGGTCGGCTCGGCCCGGCCGCGGTGGGCGGAGTTCAGGGCGGCCATCTCGGCCAGATCCACGATCACCACACCGACCTCGCCGGCCGTGACACCCTCGGCCTGGAAGGTCGCGGCGACCGCCGCCCGCGCGGCATCCTCGTCGACCGCATGCCCGCTCCGGTTCTCGACGTCGACCTGCACCGTCATTCGCGCGCGCCTTCGCCGGTCTGCTCGGCGTGCTCGGCGTATGCGCTCACGATCCGCTGGACGAGCTTGTGGCGGACGACGTCCGCGTCCGAGAAGCGCACGAAAGCGACGTCCGGCACGCCGTCCAGCACGCGCATGACGTGCATCAGCCCCGAGCGCTGGTCGCGGGGCAGGTCGATCTGGGTGATGTCGCCCGTGACCACGACGCGCGATCCGAACCCGAGCCGCGTCAGGAACATCTGCATCTGCTCGGGGCTCGTGTTCTGGGCCTCGTCAAGGATGATGAATGAGTCGTTCAGCGTGCGGCCGCGCATGAACGCGAGCGGCGCGACCTCGATCACGCCGCGTTCGAGGTGCTGCGAGACCTTCTCGGGGTCGATCATGTCGTGGAGCGCGTCGAATAGCGGCCGCAGGTAGGGGTCGATCTTCGCCATCAGGTCGCCCGGCAGGAAACCGAGCCGCTCGCCCGCCTCGACCGCCGGGCGCGTGAGGATGATCCGGTTGACCTCCTTGCGGCTGAGCGCGGCGGCGGCGAGCGCGACCGCGAGGAACGTCTTGCCGGTGCCGGCCGGCCCGATGCCGAAGGTGATGGTGCGCTCGCGGATCGAGTCGACGTAGCGCTTCTGGGTCACAGTCTTGGGCGCCACCTTGGTGTTGCGGTGGCTCCATACGACGTCCTCG
>JBOHBE010000016.1:0-6156 GCA_050698235.1 Gaiellales bacterium | reverse complement strand
CGCATTGACGAGCTCGGTCGCCTGCACGCCCACGATGACGAGGCCGAGGAGCTCGCCGTAGCGCGTCTCGTGAATGGTCTTCGCAAACCCGGTCCGCTCGCCGTACATCTGCGCGCGACCCGACGCGGCCATCGGGAACCTGCCGAGGACGACGTCGTCTCCGTGCGCCTCGCGAGCCTGGGCCTCGGTCAGGCCGACCGCGGCCACCTCGGGGTCGGTGTAGACGCAGCGCGGCACGGCCGAGTAGTCCATCGTCGCGTCGTGCCCGAGGGCGTTCTCGGCCGCGACCTCACCCTCGCGGAACGCCGTGTGCGCGAGCTGGTAGACGCCGGCCGCGTCGCCGACGGCGTAGATGTGGCTCACATTCGTGCGCATGTGGCGGTCGGCGATGACGCCACGGCGTGGGTCGTACTCCACGCCCGCCGCCTCGAGGCCGATGTCGCGCACCCGTGGGCCGCGGCCGGTCGCCACGAGGACGAGATCGGCCTCGACGCTTGCGGCGCTCCCGTCTTTGCCCTCGAAGTGGAGCGTGGCCGCCTCGCCTGAATCCTCGATCCGGGTGGCGCGCGAGCCCAGGTGGGCGGCGATCTTGCGCTTCTTGAACGCCCGCTCGAGCTCCTTGCTCGCGTCCTCGTCCTCCATCGGGATCAGGTGGTCGAGCATCTCGACGATCGTGACCTCTGTCCCGAAGTGCGAGAAGATCGATGCGAACTCGACGCCGATGACGCCGCCGCCCAGGATCGCGAGCCGCTTCGGCACGTCCTCGATGGCGAGGAGGCTCGTGGAGTCGAGGCAGCGCGGGCCGTCGATACCGTCGACGGGCGGGCGCAGCGACTGCGAGCCGGTGGCGACGACCGCGGACTGGAAGCGGACGTCCTCGCCGCCCTCGACGGCGATCGTATTGGCATCGGTGAAGACGCCCCGGCCGGAGACGATGGCGATCTCGTTCGCTTTGACGACGCCCGTGATCCCGTTCACGAGCCCGTCGACGATGCCCTGCTTGTTGGCCTGGGCCTGGGCGAAGTCGAGCTCCGCCGAGGCGACCTTCACGCCGAGCTGGGCGAAGTGGCCGTTCGCCTCCTTGAGCGCGTGCGCGGTCTGCACCCACGCCTTCGTCGGGATGCAGCCCACGGTGATGCACGTCCCGCCGACCCGGTCGGCCTCGATCAGCACCACGCGGGCGCCGAGCTGAGCGGCGCGGATGGCCGCGGGGTAGCCGCCCGGCCCGCCCCCGAGTACGGCGACGTCACATTCCATCGATCGGCCATCCTAGCAACGCGCGACGCACCGCCCGCTCAGGCCGGTGGCTCCTCCCCCGCGTCGCCGATCCAGCCGATGGTGCTGCCGACCAGATAGTCCACGCCGGGCGTTCCCGTCACGGCCAGGAGGACGCCGTCGGCCTCTGCCTCGACCTCCTGCGTGACCTTGTCGGTATCGAGCTCGTAGAGCGGATCGCCGTGCCGGACGGGAGCGCCCGGCTCGACCAGAAACCGGATCAGCACAGCCGATGCAACATCGTCGCCAAGGCTGGGAACGGTCACCGGGGTCGCCACGCGAAAGAGCGTACCTGACCCGTACTACAGTTCCGACTCGATGGCGGAACCGGCGGCGACACAGACGGCGGTCCTCGGCGATCGCGAGCACGCGATGCGCCTCTTCCGGCAGATGGCTCTGATCCGCCGGTTCGAGGAGCGCACCGAGGAGCAGTACACCCGTGCGCGGATCGGCGGCTACTGCCACCTTGCCATCGGCGAGGAGGCGGCGTCCGTCGGGGCCATCGACGCGCTCGAGCCCGGTGACGCGCTCTTCGCGAGCTACCGCGACCACGCGACGGCACTCGCGGTCGGGAGCCCCGCCGCGGCGGTGATGGCCGAGCTCTTCGGGAAGGACACGGGCGTCGCCCACGGCCGCGGCGGCTCGATGCACCTCCTCGACGTCGAGCGCCGCTTCTTCGGCGGCTGGGGAATCGTCGGCGCCCATCTCCCGATCGCCACCGGGGCGGCACTGGCGTTCGCCCACCGTGGCGAGCCGCACGCCGTCCTGTGCCAGTTCGGCGACGGGGCCATGGCGACCGGCGCGTACCACGAGGCGCTGAACCTGGCCTCGGTGTGGCACCTCCCGATCGTCTTCCAGGTGATCAACAACCAGTACGGGATGGGGACACGGGTCGACCAGTCGAACGCCGAGCCGGAGCTGGCCAAGCAGGGGGCGGGCTACCGCATGCACGGCGAGCGCGTCGACGGAAACGACGTCCTGGCGGTCCGCGAGGCCGCGTCGAGGCTGCTCACGCAGGCCCGCGACGAGCGCCGGCCGGCGCTGCTCGAGACGGTCACGTACCGCTACCGCGGCCACTCCGTCGCCGATGCGGGCAAGGTCTACCGCACGCCCGAGGAGGTGCAGTCGTGGCGCGAGCGCGATCCGATCACGCGCTATGGGCTGCTCCTCGGCGAGCGCGGGATCGCGACGGGCACCGACCTCGAGGCGGTCTGGGAGGATGTCGCCGCCGAGGTCAAGGACGCGATCTCACAGGCCCTGGCCGCCTCGTTCCCGAGCCGCGACGGCCTCTACGACCACGTCTACGGCGACGAGGCGTCGCACGAGCAGTTCGGGCGGATGTCGACGGGCGCGCCGTTCGGCGAGCGCGGCGGGGAGCCCGAATGGCAGACGTGACCTACCGGGAGGCGCTCCGGCGCGCGCTGGACGAGGAGCTCGAGCGCGACCGCGATGTTTTCCTTATGGGCGAGGAGATCGGCAAGTTCGAGGGCTCGTACAAGGTCACGGCCGGCCTCTGGGAGAAGTACGGCGCCGACCGCGTGCGCGAGACGCCCATCTCGGAGGAAGGCTTCGTCGGCGCCGGCATCGGGGCGGCCATGATGGGCCTGCGACCGGTCGTCGAGATCATGACGATCAACTTCATCCTCGTTGCGATGGACCAGGTCGTGAACCACGCCGCCAAAATCCGCTACATGTTCGGCGGCACCGTGGGCGTCCCCCTCGTGATCCGGACGCCCGGCGGCGCGGGCGCGCAGCTCACCGCGCAGCACTCGCAGTCGCTCGAGGGCTGGTTCGCGGGCTGCCCCGGGCTCAAGGTCGTCGCGCCGTCGAATCCCGCCGACGCGTACGGGATGCTGAAGACGGCGATCCGCGACGATGATCCGGTGCTCTTCTGCGAGAACCTGGTGCTCTACAACGTCACGGGCTCGGTGCCGGACAACGGCGACTTCACCGTGCCGATCGGGCGCGCGGCCATCGCGAAGGAGGGGGACGACCTCACCATCGTCGCCCACTCCTACACCGTGCAGCGAGCCCTCAGGGTGGCGGATCGGCTCGGCCAGGATGGCATCTCGGTCGAGGTCGTCGACCTGCGATCGCTGCGACCGCTCGACGTCGACACGGTCGTCGAATCGGTCCGGAAGACGAACCGGGTGCTCGTCGCCGAGGAGGGCTGGTCGACGTTCGGCGTCGGCGCCGAGCTCGCCGCGCGCATCCAGCGAGCGTGCTTCGACGACCTCGACGCTCCCGTCGAGCGGGTCGGGGCGGCCGAGGTACCGATGCCGTACTCCAAGCCGCTCGAGCTGGCCGCGCTGCCGCTCGAGTCAAAGATCGAGGCGGCCGCGCGCTCTCTGCTTCGGGAGTGCGGGCTGTGAGGGAGGCGCCGTGTCCGAGGAGCTGACGATGCCCCGCCTCTCCGACACCATGGAGGAGGGTCGGATCGGACGGTGGCTGAAGCGCGAGGGCGACAGCTACCGCGAGGGCGACATCATCGCCGAGATCGAGACCGACAAGGCGACGATGGAGTTCCAGGCCTACGACGACGGCACCGTCCTTCGCATCATCGTCGACGACGGCGAGACGGCCGCCCTGGGCGCACCGATCGCGATCGTGGGCGAGGCGGGAGAAGAGGTCGCGGACGCCCCGGCCGAGAAGCCCGCCGCGCCCGAACCTGACACACCGGTGCCTGATGCCAATGTTTCAGCCGATCCGGCCCCCGCACAGGGAAACGGGAAGACCGAGGTGCTGCGTGTCAGCCCGATCGCAAGGCGCATGGCCGACGCGGCCGGGCTCGACCTGCGGACGCTGGCCGGGTCGGGAAGCGGCCCCGACGGGCGCATTGTGAAGGCCGACGTCGAGCGGGCCTTGTCCAGGGCTGAAACACCTGTACCAGGTACAGCTGTTTCACACGCTCCGGCTGAAACATTGGCATCAGGCACGGCTGTTTCAGCCTCCGAGGGCGACGAGGTGCGCGAGCTCTCCCCCATGCTGAAGGCCGTCGCCCGGCGGATGAGCGAGTCCAAGACGACCGTCCCGCACTTCTACGTCACATCGGAGATCGACATGACGCGGGCGCTGGCGCTGCGGAAGGAGCTGAACGAGGCGCTCGCCGACTCGGGCGAGAAGGTCTCGGTGAACGACCTCATCGTGCGCGCCTCTGCCCAGGCGCTCGCGCTGCACCCGCAGGCCCACCGCTCCTACGTCGACGGCCGGCACGTCTACCACGCCCACGCGAACATCGGGATCGCGGTCGCCCTCGACGACGGCCTCATCGTGCCCGTCCTGCGCGAGGCCGACACGAAGAGCCTTCGCACGATCGCCGCTGAGGCCCGCGACCTCGCCGAGCGCGCGCGCGCCGGGAAGCTCCGCCAGCCCGAGATCGAGGGCGGCACGTTCACGGTCTCGAACATGGGGATGCTTGGCGTCTCGGCGTTCGCGGCGATCATCAACCCGCCCGAGTCGGCGATCCTCGCCGTGTCGGCGACGATCCAGCGCCCGGTCGTTCGTGACGGCGCCGTCACGGTGGGCGACATCATGTCGGTCACGCTCTCGTGCGACCATCGCGCGTGCTCCGGAGCCGACGGCGCGCGGCTGCTCCAGACCGTGAAGCGCCACCTCGAGGCGCCGACCCTGCTGCTCGCATGACCACCCGACCCCCCGTACACTCGACCTGATGCAGCTCACCGACGTCATGGCGACCCAGGTTGTCTCGGTCACGCCCGAGACCGGCATAGGCGACGCGGCCCGCCGGATGGTCGAATCGGACATCGGCGCGGCGGTCGTGCTCGACGCTGAGGGCACCCTCTGCGGCGTGATCACCGAGCGGGACCTGCTGCGGTGCGTTCCCGACGGGATCGACCCCGCCACGCCGGTCGAGCAGCGCATGACGCGCCACGTCCTGACGACGGGGCCTGACACCGAGATCGCCGAGGCCATGGCGCTCATGGTCGACGGCCACTTCCGCCACCTCCCCGTCGTGAATGCCGACGGCCACGTGATCGGGATGGTGTCGATGCGCGACCTGATGGCGTACACGTCGCTTCGGCTTCGCGGCGGCCACCTCGGAAGCGGTGACGATCTCGACCCGGCCGAGGTCATCGCGACGATCTTCCGCATGCGCACCGGCGCGGCCTGACGGCCCGCGTCAGACCTGCCAGACGCCCCCGCGCAGGAGCGGGATCCGCTCGCCGCCGCCCGTGACGCCGTCGACCTCGACCTCGTCGGAGCCGACCATGAAGTCGATGTGGATCTGGCTGCGGTTGATGCGCGGTGCGTCATCGGCACCGACCGCCCAGTCGAAGCCCTGGCCGAGCGCCATGTGCGATGCCGCGTTCTCGTCGATCAGCGTGTCGTAGAAGACCGTCTGGAGCGGCCCGACGCGCCCGCGGCCGTCGACAAGGGCGATCTCGCCCAAGCGGCTCGCCCCTTCGTCCCTCGCGGCGTACGCCTCGAGCACCTCGCCGTTCGCGGCCGCCTCGATCCGCTTGACCCGGCCGCCGTCGAACTCCACGGTGAAGTCGCGCACAACCGAGCCGTCGAGCTGGAGTGGCTTCGACGAGCGAACCGTGCCCTGCACGCGCTCCGGATCGGGGACGGCGAACACCTCCTCGGTCGGCAGGTTGGGATGGTGCACGAGGCCGTAATTGGTCGTGAGGTGCCCGCCCATCCACTGCGACGAGGGCAAGAGGCCGATCTCGAGATCCGTCCCCGGGCCGTGGAGGTGCACAGCGTCGAGCCTGAGCTCGTTCAGCGCGGCTTTCGCGCGCTCGATCTGGTCCATCCGCTCGCCCCAGGCGGCGACCGGGTCGGGCTCGTCGACGCGGCAGATGTGGACGACCTGCTCCCATAGGCGATCGAGCGCGGCATCCGGGTCGAGGTCGGGAT
>JBOHBE010000015.1:0-2326 GCA_050698235.1 Gaiellales bacterium | reverse complement strand
GATGAACGGTGCGTGGCCGATGATCTTGGGATACGGGTGGTTCTCGAGCACGATCACGATCACGTGCCGGATCCGCGGCCGCTTGTGCGGTGTGCGGCCGCAGGCGTGCGGGGCGCGGAGATGCGGCGTCGCGGCCGTGTCGGCGAGGCCGGCCGTCGGCGCAGCCGCCGACCCCCCGATCAGCGCGGCACAGAGCGTTGTGAGCGTGAGGCTGCGCCGCAATCCGCTACGCCGCTCCGACCTCAGCCGTGCAGAAGGCGCAGCGGCGAGCCTCAAGCGGGATCTCGCTCAGGCACTCGGGGCACGGCCTGGTCGTCACTTCGGCCGGGGCACGCCGCGCGTTCATGGCGTTCATCGGCTTCACCACGACGAAGAAGATCGCCGCCGCGACGAGGACGAACGCGACCACAGCGTTGATGAAGGCCCCGTACAGGAACGTGCTGTTGTTGATGGTGAACGTGAGTGCGGAGAAGTCGTGGCTGCCGAAGATGGCAGCGATCAGCGGGGTGATGATGTCGGCCACCAGGGCCGCGATGACGGCCCCGAACGCAATTCCGATGACCACGGCGACCGCCAGGTCGACGACGTTCCCCCGCAGCAGAAATGCCTTGAACTCTTTGAGCATCGAGCGTCCTCCCCGGTTGCTTGCGGCTAGACGCTAGCGCGTTGGTGCGCCGACCGCAGGCCCGCGAGGTGGGCGCGGAGCGCGTGGTGGAGCTCGGCGGGGAGGGCGGAGTCGTCGGCCAGCGTCGCCCGCAGGCCCGCGGCCGAGGCCAGGGCGGTGCGCATGAGGCGGGCGCCGCCGCCGGAGCCGAGGTACGGCAGCGCCCGCTCGAGCGAGGCTGCGGCGGGCACATCGTCGAGCGCCTCGGCCGCCACGAGCCCACGCGACACGAGCGCGAGCAGGTCGCGGCGCCCGGCGAGCGACTCGACCAGGAGGCGCGCGGCGATGTCGGGCGCCGGCGGCCCCGGGAGTCGGGCGAGCCGGCGGTCGAGGTCGTCGGCCCAGCGCGCCATGTGCTCGTCCGCGAGCGCCCGCCCGAGATCCTCCTTGGTCGGGAAGTAGCGAAAGACGGTGCCCTTGGCGATCCCGGCCCGGTCGGCGACGTCGGCGACGGTCAGCTCGTCGTAGCTCGACGCCGCGCAGGCGGCCGCCGCGCTCGCCAGGATCTGGAGGCGGCGATCAGCCTTGGCCTCGGCGCTTCGGGCTCGTAGCTGACCCACGGTCATTAACATAGATGACCGGGAGGACGACAAGCACCCGAGCCGTGTGCCCGCCTATGATCCCGGCCGTGGCAGTCGCGCCCGACGCTCCCCGCTCGAACCGCATCTGGCTCGCCGCGGCGCTCGTGGCCTTTGCGCTCGTGTCGCTCACCGTCGGGGTCGTGGCCAAGCACAACACGCTCGCGCCGGGGCTCTATCCGCCGAGCTACCTGAAGCTCTTCTTCTCGGACCCGATCCACCTCAAGGTGTGGCTCGCGACGGCGGCGGTGATACTCGCGTGCTTCCAGGTGGTGACCGCGGCCCACATCTACTCGCGGCTTCGACTGCCGATGGGCGCCGGCGTTACCGCGGTGCACCGCTGGTCGGGCCGGCTCGCCATCCTGCTCACGCTGCCCGTGGCCTACCACTGCATCTTCCTGCTCGGCTACGGCGACTACTCGACCCGTGTCCAGGTGCACTCGCTGCTCGGCTCGGTGCTCTACGGGGCGTTCATCGCCAAGGTGCTCGTGGTGCGCGGCGGCTCGCGTTTCCCGGGGTGGGTGCTGCCGCTGGCGGGCGGCACGCTCTTCGCGATCCTGCTCGGCCTGTGGCTGACGTCGAGCCTGTGGTTCTTCCGGAACGTCGGGGTGGGCATCTGAGCCGGCTCGCCGAGGCGATCGCGTGGGCCATCGACGCCCACGGCGAGCAGCGCCGGAAGGGCACCGATGTGCCGTACCACGCCCACCTCCTGGGCGTCGCCTCGCTCGTCCTGAACGACGGCGGTTCCGAGGACGAGGCGATCGCCGGCATCCTGCACGACCTGGTGGAGGACACCGACGCGACGGTCGCCGACGTCCGCGAGCGGTTCGGCGACACGGTCGCGCGGATCGTCGACGCCTGCACCGACGCGTACGAGCGGCCGAAGCCGCCGTGGGGCGAGCGCAAGCGGGCCTACATCGAGCACATGCGGACGGCAGCGCCCGATGAGCTCCGGGTGTCGCTGGCCGACAAGCTCTACAACGCGAGCAGCATCGAGTGGGACCTTCGGGTGCGCGGCGACGACCTGTGGCGCGTCTTCGGCTCGGGCCGCGACGGCCAGATCTGGTACTACCGCTCGCTGGCC
>JBOHBE010000014.1:0-4075 GCA_050698235.1 Gaiellales bacterium | reverse complement strand
CCGCGAACCTGCTGCGGCGCGCGGCGGCGCTCCTTCCGGCCTACGACCAGGACCGGCTCGACCTGCTGGTCGACCTCGGCGAGGCGCTGATGGACGTCGGCGAGTTCTCCGAGGCCGGAGGGGTGCTCCGCCAGGCGATCGCCGCTGGCAACGACACCGGAGACCACCGCCTCCGGGCCGATGCGTCGCTCGTGCTCACGCTCGTCGAGTTCTACGCCGACCCTCCGCCGGACTGGTCACAGCGGGCGGCCCGCATCGCCAGCGGCGCGATTCCCGTGTTCGAGCTCATGGGCGACGACGCGGGCCTGGCGAAGGCGTGGCGCGTCCTCGGCGCCGTCCATGCGAACGCGCTCCGCTACGGCCAGGCGGCCCAGGCGGTGGCGCGGGCGACCGAGCACGCCCGGGCGGCCGGCGACCTCCGCCAGGAGCGGCGCAACGCGTCGTCGTTCGCCGTCGCTGCCGTCTACGGGCCGACGCCCGTGCCCGAGGCGATCGAGGAGTGCTCGCGCATCGTGGCCGACGCAACCGGGGATCGCCGCACCGAGGGCCTCGTCCTCGGCGCCCTCGCCCACCTTGAGGCGATGCGCGGGGAGTTCGACCGCGCCCGCGAGCTGTCGGCCCGGGCCCGCTCGACGCTCGAGGAGCTGGGAAACAGCGTGCTCGCGGTCTCGACCTCGCTCGAGGCCGGGGCGGTCGAGCTCCTCGCGGGCAACCCGGCCGAGGCCGAGCGCCTCATCCGAAGCGACGTTTCAGAGCTTGAGCGGATGGGCGCCGCCTACCTGCTCTCGACCACGACGGCGCTCCTCGCGCAGGCCGTCGCCGCCCAGGGCCGCGACGCCGAGGCCGCCGAGCTCGTGGAGGCGGGCCTTCGCGTGACGGGCGACGACGACGTCGAGTCGGCGGTGCTCCTGGCGTGCGTACGCTCGGGCCTGCTCGTCCGCGCGGGAGATGCCGCCGCGGGGATCGTAGAGGCCCGGCGGGCGACCGCGCTTCTGGACGGCGCCGACGCGCCGGTCACCCGCGCCGAGGCGCTCCTGGCCCTGGCCGAGGCATGCGAGGCCGGCGGCGACGCCGGAGCTGCGGCGGCGGCACGCGAACGGGCCGCGAGCGAGTGCCGGGCCAAGGGCTATCTGGTTGCCGTGGAGCGCGCGGCCCGCTAGGGGCGCCAGCGACCGTTGGTCGACGAGAGGACGACGATCTGGACGTCGCCCTTCTTGAGCTTCTTGCGGCTGACCACGCAGGGGTCGGGCGACGCCACGCCGGGAGAGCCGGTGCAGTTCGCGACCGCGACGCTGTCGTGGTACATCGGGATCTTCTTGATCTTCGTGTGCTTGGGGATCTCGGACTTGTCGAGCACGAAGACGAACCGGAGCGGGTTCCCCGGATCGAACGTCGAGCCGATCGTGATCGTCGAGACCTGGCCGAAGCAGATCCCGTACGGGGCGCAGAACTGGCCGGGGGCGGCGTCCGCCTCGGACAGCTCCGTCGACGTGCCGATGTCGGTCGCGGGCACCTCGGCCGTCGTCACCTGCGGGTTCGTCGTGGTGGCGCCGCTGCCGGGATCCGTCGTCACCGTGTCGCCGGCCGGAAGAACCCACTCCGACAGGGCGTCGGGCGACGGCGGCACGACGCCGATGGTGGCGCTCGGGAACTGCGGGTCGGCGTGCTCGGCCTGCCAGTGAGACGTCACCGTCATGGTGCCGGGCGTGCTCGGAGCGGTCATGAGCACCGACAGGTCGATCTCGCCGCCGGGGCCGAGCATCCCGAACTTGCACTCGACGGTGTGCCCGTGCTCGAGGACGCAATCGTCGCCTGGGATGGCCTGCACGAAGGTCGCCCCGTCGGCCAGCTCGAGCCTCAGCTCGACGTCATGGACGCCCACCGGCCCGGTGTTCGTGAAGGTCGTCGTGAAGGCGGCCGTGTGCCCGACCGTCACCGGGTCGGGGCCTCCCATCATCGTCGCGCTGACGGTCGCATCGGAGCCGGCGGCGATTGGCGCGGTGAGCGCGGTCGCGACCAGCGCTGCGAGGATGATGATCGGCCGCCGTAGACGCACGAAGCACATGCTCGCACGCCTTTCGGAATCCGTCAAGCTGGAAGCGGCGCCGGCGGCACCCGGTCGACGCCGGCGATGCGGTAGGCGTCGGCCTCGTCGAGCGTCTCGTGCTCGAGCAGCGCGCGCGTGAGCGCCTCGAGTTGCTCGCGGTGCTCGCCGAGCTGCTGGAGCGCGACAGCGGCGCATTCCTCGAGGATCCGTCGGGCCTCGCTGTCGACCAGCTCGCGCGTTCGCTCGGACGGCTGCGCGACCCCGGGGAAGAGCGTCGGCTCGTCGTTGGGGCCCGGGAGGACGGAGACGGGGCCGACGGCGTCGGACATCCCCCACCGCCCGGCCATCGCGCGGGCGATGCGCGTGGCCTGCTCGAGGTCGGACTCCGCGCCGGTGGTCAGGTCGCCGTAGATCAGGAGCTCGGCGGCGCGACCGCCCAGCGAGCCGACCAGCCGCCCCTTCAGGTAGTCGGAGGAGTAGCCGTACCGGTCGGTCGACGGGCTCTGGAACGTGACGCCGAGCGCGCGGCCGCGCGGGATGATCGAGATCTTGCGGACGGGATCGGCTCCGGGCTGGAGCATGCCGAGGAGCGCGTGGCCCGACTCGTGGTAGGCCGTCCGCTCGCGCTCGTCCTGCGACAGCACGATCTTGCGCTCGGCGCCGAGGACGATCTTCTCGAGCGAGTCGGTGAAGTCGGCGAGCCGCACCTTCTCGTGCTCGCGCCTGGCCGCGGTGAGAGCAGCCTCGTTCACGAGGTTTCGCAGGTCGGCGCCGACCATCCCGGGCGTGCTGGCGGCGATCGCCTGAAGGTCGACGTCCTCGGCCAGCGGCACGTCGCGCGTGTGCACCTCGAGGATGAGCCGGCGGCCGGTCTGGTCGGGCGGGTTCACGGTGACGCGGCGGTCGAACCGGCCGGGACGAAGGAGCGCCGAGTCGAGCACCTCGGGACGGTTCGTCGAGGCGATCACGATGACGCCCTCCGACCCCGAGAACCCGTCCATCTCGGTCAGGATCTGGTTCAGGGTCTGCTCGCGCTCGTCGTGGCCGCCGAGGCTGACGCCGCCGCCGCGCGAGCGGCCGATCGCGTCGAGCTCGTCGATGAAGATGATGGCCGGGGCGGCGGCCTTGGCCTGGGTGAAGAGGTCGCGCACGCGGCTCGCACCGACGCCGACGATGGCCTCGATGAACTCCGACGCCGAGAGCGAGAAGAAGGGCACGCCGGCCTCGCCGGCGACGGCCCGCGCGAGAAGCGTCTTCCCGGTGCCCGGCGGCCCCGAGAGCAGGACACCGCGGGGTACGCTCGCCCCGAGCTTCGTGTAGCGGCCCGGGTTGCGCAGGAAGTCGACCACCTCGACCAGCTCGTCCTCGGCCTCGTCGATCCCGGCCACGTCGTCGAAGTCGACCGACTCCTTGGTTTGCTCCGCGTCGTAGCGCTTGGCGCGCGAGCGGCCGAAGCCGCCCAGCCCGCCGCCCCCTGCCGCGGCCTGGGCCCGGCGCGCCAGCAGCACGAACAGGCCGACGATCAGGATCGTGGGGCCGAAGCCGAAGAGGAGCGTCTCCCACAGCGGCTGGCCCTCGTCGATCGGGTGGGCGTTGATCACGACGTCCTTCTGAAGCAGGAGGTCGATCAGCCCGTCATCGGCGAACGCCGGCCGCTCGGTCTTGAAGTGGGTCGACGGCGAGCCGTCGACGCCCTTGGGCGGCGCGGTCTCCTTCTTGAAATCGCCCTCGATCGTGTCGCCCGTCGAGGTGACCTCGGCCACGTTGCCCGCGCCGACCTCCTCGCGGAAGAAGCTGTAGGGAACCTGGAGCCGCTCCGGGCCGGACGACGCCTGGCTCGCGATGATGTAGTTCACCGCAAGCAGGATGAGCAGGACGATCCAGAAGCGGTTACCGCCGGGCATCCCGGCCATGCGGCGACCGAGTCCCTGTGCTGGATTCCCGCCCTGCTTGGGGCCGGGTGCTGCCGGTGCGTCCGCCATCGCGCCCCGAGTCTAACGAGTGCCCGTTGGGCGATCCTCTATACGG
>JBOHBE010000013.1:0-4883 GCA_050698235.1 Gaiellales bacterium | reverse complement strand
GAGCGGGCCTGGCGCCCGAAGGGCCGCACGCACGCCGGGCGGCTGCCACCCGTTTCAGCGGCGGCCGATGGGGCCGGGTCCGGATCCCGGCTCCCGAGACGGTCGCGGACCTGATGCGGGCCGGGATCGCGCGCGGCGCAGTGTGCGCGGCGGCCGAGTCCGGCCGGCTGCCGCCGTCGAGCTATGTCCGGGCGGCCGCCGCAGGCGGAGCGCACACGGCATCCATGGAGCGGGGGCTGGCGCGAGCGCTGGACGCACGATGGGTGATCGAGCTGCTCGTCGCGCCCTCGATCCCGTCGGGCTCGCTGGTGGGCCTGCGTGAGCAGGTCGCCGCGGCGCCGCGCTGTGAGTGGTGCCGGGCGCCGCTCGTCGGATCGATCTGTCGCCGCTGCGCGCCGGCGATTCGCTCGTGAGCCGGCACCGCCGCCGCGCGCTTGCGTTCGCGGTGCTGGCGATCGGGCTCGCGATCGCCGGCCTCGCCGAGCTCGGTCGAGGGACCGCCGCGTCGCCGCAGGGTCGGATTGTCAGTCAGGTGGTCGTGCTCGAGGCGCTGCCGGCCGGTGGCCGCGTCAGTGCGGACGCTCTCGGTGTGGTGCGCGTGCCGGCGCGGTATGCGGCGCCAGGGGTGGTGGCCGACCCCGAGGACGCCATCGGCCGGCGGGTCGCGGTCGCCGTCCCGGCCGGCGCGCTGCTCGCCGAGCCAGAGCTCGCGACGGACGCCCGCGTCGATGCCGGTCGGGACGTTGCGGTCCGGGTCGACGCCGCCGCCGGGCTGCCGGCCGGAGACCTCACAGGCGCGCACGCCGATGTATTCCTGGCAGTGCCCGGCCGCCGCTCGGCTCCCACGGTCGTCCTCTCGGACGTGCTCGTCGTGGCCGCGGACCGGTCGGACGGTGCGTCCGTCGCGACGCTCCGTCTCCCGGCGGCAGCCGTTGCCACGATCATCGCTGCCGAAGGGCGCGGCTCGCTGCGTCTTGTCATCCGATCGACGCCCGGGGCATCGTGAGTCGTCCGGCCGTGCGTTGCGTGGTCGTCGCATCCGACGCGGCACTCGTGGCGGCGTGCTTCGCGGCCGCCGACGGCGCGGCGGGGATCGACGTCGTGGCGGCGGTGCCACGCAGCCGGGTGCTCGGCGGCGCCGTGCCCGCCTGCGAGGTGCTGCTCGTCGCCGACGGCCCCGGCGCACCGGCCGCTGAGTGGGCGGAGGACGCCGCGCGCGCGTGCCCGGACGCGGCGATCGTCCTCCTCGCGGAGCACGCCGACATCGAGGCGTACCGGTCGGCGCTCAGGGCTGGTGCAGGCGCGGTCGCCGGCCTCCCCATCACCTCGCCGGGACTCGCCACCGCCGTGACCGACGCCATGCGCGTGCGCAGGGCGGGCGGCGCGTCGTCCGACGTGCGGCAGGGTGGGGTGGTCGCGGTCGTCGGGGCTCGTGGCGGGGTCGGGGCGAGCATGGTCGCCCTCGGGCTGGCGGCGACTGCGAAGGCACTGCTCGTCGACCTTGCCGGGAGCCGCGCTGGTCTCGCGTTCGTTCTGGGTGCGCGCCCGGACAGATCGCTCGCCGATCTGGCCCAGGCGGGAGAGGCGCTCGCCTCGGGCATCGGAACCATCGTCGTGGAGCACCCGGCCGGCCTGCGTCATGTGGCTGGGCCGCCCGATCCGGATCTGCTCGGCATCCTGACGCCGGGGTGGGGCTCCGAGCTCGTGCGTGAGCTCCGCGCACGCGAGCGCCTCTCGGTGATCGACGTCGGACGCGCCGTGTCGGCCGCGCCGCGCGAGGCGCTCGTCGCTGCGGATCGCGTGCTCGTCGTCGTGACTCCGACTCGCGCGGCGCTCGAGGCCGCACGCGCGCTCGTCCTCGCCGTTGCGAGGTGGGGAGCGGCCGCCGAGCCGGGGATCGTCGTGAACCGCTGGTCGCGCCGCGCGGAGATCGGCTTGCGGGCGATCTCGAGAATCGTGGATGCACCTGTCGCGGCCGTCGTTCGCGACGACCGCCGGTCGATGTCCGCGTACGACGACGGGCAGCTCGACCTCGACCGCTGGACGCGAACGGGCCCGCCTGCGACGCTCGCCGCTCTCGCTGACGAGGTGCGGGGATGAACGCTTTCGGCGCCATGGCGGATCGGTACCGGGTTCGCGTGCGCGAGGAGATGACGGTGCTGCCGCCGGGAGCCGACGCGCGAGAGCTGCGGTCGATCGTCGCGGCCCGGCTGAGAGAACTGCTCGAGCGCGACCGCGTGATCCTCCCGGTCATCGACCTGGAGCGTCTCGTGGAGGAGGTCGTCGACGACGCGGTCGGGCTGGGCCCGCTCGAGCCGCTGATGCGCGACCCGGCCGTGACCGAGGTCATTGCGAACGGGCCAGGGGCGGTCTTTGTCGAGCGCGGCGGGAAGCTCGTGCCCGAGGCCGTTCGATTCCGCGACGCCGAGCACCTCCGTCAGGTGATCGAGCGCGTCGTCGGCGCCGGCGGCCGGCGGGTCGACGACGCGAGCCCGATGGTCGATGTGCGCCTCCCTGACGGCAGCCGTGTGAACGCCGTCCTCCCGCCGTTGGCGCTCGACGGGCCGCTGCTCACGATCCGGCGGTTTCCGAGCGAGCCGATGACCATCGCCGACCTCGCCGACCTCGGCACGCTGACCCTCGACCAGGTCGACCTTCTCGGCAGTGCTGTCCGCGGCCGGTTGAACATCGTCGTCTCCGGCGGGACCGGGACCGGGAAGACGACGCTCCTGAACGCGCTCGCCGGCTTCGTGAGCCGGGGCGAGCGCATCGTGACCGTCGAGGATGCCGCCGAGCTCCGCCTGCCAGGGCACCACGTGGCCCGCCTTGAGTCGCGACCTGCGAATGTCGAGGGTCGAGGAGAGGTCACGCTGCGCGCCCTCGTGCGGAACGCGCTGCGCATGCGTCCCGACCGGATCGTCGTGGGCGAGGTGCGCGGCGGCGAGGCGCTCGACATGCTCCAGGCGATGAACACCGGGCACGACGGCTCGCTGACGACGGTCCACGCGAGCTCGACCGCAGACGCGCTCCGGCGGATCGAGACGATGGCGTTGATGGCGGGGCTCGACCTGCCGCACTCGGCCGTGCGGGAGCAGGTGCTGGCGGCGGTTGATGTCGTCGTCCATCTCGTTCGCACCGCCGACGGGGCGCGGGTCGTCCGGCGGATCGACGGGCGTGATGACGGGTCGAGGCTACGGTCCCTTGACGACGAGCTCCTCGGCCGGCTCGTCGAGGCGAGATGCGCAACACCCTCGGGCTGACGGCTGCGCGGGTCAGGGCGTGGATCGCCGCCCGGCGGGCCGCCCGCCGGCTGCGGGCCCAGCTGCCGCTCGTCGTCTCGGTGCTCGCCGCATATGTTCGCGCCGGCCGGTCGCTGCGCCAGGCCGTCGCCGATGCGGCCGGCGAGGCGCCCGAGCCGAGCGCGGGAGCGTTGCGCGACGCGGCTCGAGCCATCGCCCTCGGCGCGTCGCCTGCGGAGGCCCTCAGCGCCCTTGGCGCCGAGACGGATGTTGCTCACCTCCGAGCGGTGGTCGAGATGCAAACGCGCGCCGGCGGCGACCTTGCGCTGCTGCTCGATCGGTTCGCCGATGTCCTGCGCGGGCGCGAGGAGCTGCGACGGGCGGTGCGGTTGCGACGGCGCAGGCCCGGGCGACCGGCCGGATGGTGACGGCCATGCCGGCGTTCGGCGTCGCTGCGCTCTGGTTGCTCGACCGCCCGGGGTTCATGCTCGTGGTGGCGAGCCCGCTGGGCTGGGCGGCGCTCATCCTGTCGATCGTCCTCGCCGCGCTCGGGCACGTGCTGATCGCACGGATCGCGTCCGTCGATCCATGAGCGGCTGGGCGCTCCTGTGCGCGGCTGCGCTGTTCGGGGTGGACGCCGTTCGGGCGTACCGGCGCGAGCCGCGAACCGGCACCGGCCGGCGTCGTCGGGCAGCCCTCGAGTGGATGGCGGCGATCGGTCGGCGGCCTGCGAGATACCTCCCGGCGATCCTCGCACGTCCGCCCGATCCGGCCGTCGTCAGGCGGGCCGGCAGCCCCCTCGCCAATGCAGATGTCGTTGCGGCCCGGCTCACGTCCGGCTTCGGGTTCGGGATGGTCGGGCTTGCCGGCGCGGGAACGGTCGGCGGGGTCCCGGGGGTGGTTGCAGGCATCGTGCTGGCCGGATTCGGCTGCGCCTATCCGGATCTGTGGCTGCGTTCGGCGGCGAAGCGGCGAGCGGCCCGGATCGAGCGTGCGGCGCCGGCGCTCCTGGAGCTGGTGGCAGCGGCCGTGGAGGCCGGCGTTCCACTCGACGCTTCGGTCGCCGGAGCCGCGCATGCCGCGGGCGGAGATCTGGCAGAGGAGCTCGAGCGCTCCCGGGTCGCGCTGGCGCTCGGACGGCCCCGCGGCGAGGAGCTTCGAGACTTGAGCGAGCGCACCGGAGCGCCGACGCTCGCCGCCCTCGGCTTGGCGCTCCGGCTGAGCGATCGGCTCGGGGTGCCGCTGGCCGAGAGCCTGCGGGGCCAGGCTGAGCGGAGCCGGGCGGAGGCGGCGCGCAGCGTGCAGGAGCGGGCGGCGCGAGCGGGCCCCCGCGTGCTTGCCGTCGTCGTGTTCGTGCTCGTGCCGGCTGCGCTCCTTCCGATCGGTGCTGCCGTCGCGCTCACGATCGCCGGATCTCTCGCAGCTCACACCTGAAGATCGACGCGCGCCCGGCCGTCGGGTTCAATACGCCCGTGCGCTACGCCGACGTCGAGACGGTGGTGGTGGGGGCCGGCCATGCCGGTCTGGCTGCCAGCTGGGCGCTCGCGCAGCGCGGCGTCGAGCACGTCGTCCTCGAGGAGGGCCGCATCGGCCAGGTCTGGCGCACCGAGCGCTGGGACTCGTTTCGGCTGAACACGACGCGGT
>JBOHBE010000012.1:0-3427 GCA_050698235.1 Gaiellales bacterium | reverse complement strand
CTCGCTCATCGCGCCTCCTTCGCGGCCACGCGCTCGGCGAGCGCCGCCTTCGTCGCGGGCCATTCGTCGTCGATCACGCTGTACCAGGCCGAGTCGCGAAGCTCGCCGTCGCGCACCAGCATGTGCCGGCGGTGGATGCCCTCGAACTGGGCCCCGATCGCCAGGAGCGCCGCCCGCGAGCGCTCGTTCAGAGCGTCCGTCTTGAACTCGACTCGCATGCAGCCCAGCCGCTCGAACGCGTGCTCGAGGAGCAGCAGCTTCCCCTCGGCGTTCGCGCCCGTGCCCCAGGCGGCGGGCGAGAGCCACGTCCAGCCGATCTCGAGGCTGCGGTGCTCGGGCCGGAGCGCCAGGTAGCGCGTGCTCCCGAGCGGCTCGCCGCCGCCGGCGCGAGGGATGCAGAACGGCGCGTCGAGGCCGGCGGCCGCACGCGCCAGCGCGTCGGTCATCCAGTCGTGGAACGCCCCGGCGTCCGCCGTAGGGTTCAGGGGCATCCAGCGCCAAGTGCGCGGATCCGCGGCGGCGTTCCGGAGGCCCTCCTCGTGGCGAGCCGCGAGCGGCTCGATTCGGACGAGCCGGCCGTCAAGCGTGGGGGAGAGATCGACGAATGCGGGGGCGGCAAGCGCCACCCCCGCATCATCGCAACCGTGATCCGCTAGTGCGTCAGCGTGAACTGATGCGTGCCGAAGCAGCTGCCCTGCGGGTCGATCGTGACCGTGTAGGTGCCGTTGGCGGAAAGCGACGTCGACAGCTGCCCGTTGGGCGAGACCGTCGTCGGCGCGATCTTGGTCGAACCGTTCGGCGCCGTCATCGACACCGTGGCGGTGCAGGCGGAGCCGGCCGCCATCTTGAGCACGGCGGCCCAGCCCGCGCTCCCCGTGAAGGTGAGCTTCGCGGTCTGGCCCGGAGCCGTCGTCGCGATGCTCGCCGTCCCGCCGTTCGGCGTGACCGATCCGGTCACCACCGCGGGCACCGTGTAGAGCCGCATGTCCACCGAGCCCACGTTCGTGCCCGACGGGTCGGCCTTGATCGTGTAGGTGCCGTTCGCGGGGAGCGTCGTGGTATCGACGTACCCGCTGCCCGACGAGATCGAGAAGTTCGAGACGAGCGTCGAGCCGTCCGGCTTCAGGATCGACACGTTGGCCGAGCCCATCGTCGAGTTCGAGACGACCAGGCTGATCTTCTGGTTCGTCGAGCCGGTGAACGTGAAGAGCGCGTTCTGGCCGGCCCCGCCGTTCGTCCCGCTGACCAGGACGCCGTTCGCGACGATCGGGTAGACGGGATCGCCCGCGACCAGCTCGGGATCGAGCGACATGTGCCCGGCGCCCGACCCGTCCGGATCGATGTGGACGGTGTACGTGCCGTTCTGCGGCAGCGTGACCGGGCTCATGAAGTGCCCGCTCGTGCCCGTCGAGAACTGCGCGATCGACGCGCCGTTCGGGCGCTCGATCCACACGGTGCTGCTCGGGATGCTGACGACCGACGCGGTCAGGCTGACCCGCTGGCCGGCGGTGCCGGAGAACGTCATCGCGGCGTTCTGGCCGGGCGTGCCGACGGTGTTTACGGTCGTCGAGCCGATCGCCCCTGCCGCGGTCGCGTCGGCCGGGACGTCATACAGCGTCGCCGTGACGGTTCCGAGGTAGAAGCTCTGCGGGTCGAGCACGAGCTTGTACGTGCCGTCGGCCGGGAGGGTGAACGGCTCGAGGAAGTCGCCCGAGGAGTCGAACGAGCCCGAGTCGAGCTCGTTGCCGTTCGGCTTCAGGATCTGGTAGTCGGTGTCGGCGACGGACGAGCCCAGGTTGATGCTGACCTCCTGGCCCGCGCTCCCGCTGAACCGGATCTTGCCGTTCTGGCCGGGGATCGAGAACACCATCGAGTCCGGCGTGCCGTCGACGGCCACGTCGTGGACCATGTCCGGCGGCACCGTGTAGGCACGGACCGTGACCGACCCCGTGTTGTACGTGTCGGGGTTCAGGAAGATGTGGTAGTTGCCGGTCTGGCCGACCACGACGGGCTCGACCATGATCCCGCTGCCGGTGAGCGCCTGCGAGGGCACGAGCACCGTGCCGTCCGGGTTCTTGATCCACATCTTGCCGACCGGCACTGTGATGCCGGTGAATGTGAACGAGAGCTTGTCGCCGTTCGACGCCGAGACGTAGAGCGAGCCGTTCTGGCCGGGCGTCGACAGGTTGAAGGTGTGGGTCGAGCCGTCGGCGGACGTGTTCGCCGTCTGGTCGCCATGGAACGTCCAGGCGGTCAGAGTCTGGCTGCCCTTCGCGAAGCTCTGCGGGTCGATCTTGATCGTGTACGTGCCGGTCTGCGTCAGGTCGAGCGGCTCGATCCACTTGCTGCCGACGACTCCGAGGGCCGGCATGAGCGAGGTGCCGTCGGGGTTCTTGACGATCACGTTCAGGATCGGCGTCGAGACGTTGGTCAGGCGCAGGCTCAGGTTCCAGCCGGCCGTGCCGTTGAACGTGAACGAGGCGTTCTGGCCGGGCGTGGTGGTCGAGAGCGTGCCCGGGTTCCCCGACGTGAGCGCTGCGGTCGGGTCGGAAGGCTCGTTGTAGAGCGTCACCGTGGTCGAGCCGGTGTGCGTGCCCCTGGAGTCGACGACGATCGAGTACGTGTCATCGGCCGGGAGCGTGACCATGTCGAGCCACGCGCCGCCGGTGTTGAGCCCCGACGTGCGAAGGATGGTGCCGGACGAGTCCTGGAGCCTGATCTGGCCCGCCAGGATCGACGTGTTGGTGGCCCGGACCGCGACGCGCTGGCCAGCGGTGCCGGTGAAGTTCGCCCGCGAGCTGCCGCCCGCGGTGCTGACTGTGACGACCACCGAGGGGCCGCCCGGCGTGATCGAGTACGTGGCGGCGCCGGCGGGCACCACAGAGGCCGCGAGGACCGCCGCGGCTGCGACGGCGATGGACACGATGCGTGCCGCGCGCGGAGCGCGCGCACGCTGCGTGGGAGCGTACGGGGTCATTGCCACCTCAAATTGAGAAGACGGAGCAGAAAGACCTGCACGTTGAAGATCGTCAAGTGGCGGCGATCACTGACCACCCTTCCGGGCTATGCACCGGCCGCTCCCCCGGCCGAGGGATCCCTGGCATGATCCCGGCCGAAACCGGACCGGAGGGGGAGCGATGGCGGACGAGGGCTCGATCGAGGTCGATGGCGGCAAGGTGTGGTACCGGCGCCTGGGTGACGGCGACGCGCTGCCGGTGCTCCTCCTTCACGGCGGGCCGGGCGCGGCGCACGACTACATGCTGCCGCTGGCGGAGCTGCTTGCGGAGCACCGCCCGGCGATCGTCTACGACCAGCTCGGGTGCGGCCGGTCGGACACCCCCGACGACACGTCGCTCTGGACCGTCGACCGTTTCGTGACCGAGGTCGACCAGGTGCGGGCGGCGCTCGGCCTCGACCGCTGCCACCT
>JBOHBE010000011.1:0-6356 GCA_050698235.1 Gaiellales bacterium | reverse complement strand
GGTGGCTGCGGCCGCGCGGCGGCGGCCTTCGCATCGCCAACGCGAGCGCGATGGCGGCGCTGGCCGGGGTGCTCGTCGCGACCGCGACGCCGGCCACTGCCGTCGCGGCGGTTCGGCTCGACCTCGGCTCCCATCATGTCGCCGATCCGTCGGCGGGGCCGGCCGGCGTGCTCGCGTGGGACGAGGTGGCCGGTGGCGTGCTCCAGGGCAAGCTGCGCGTGAACGGCGTCATCAACGACCTCCCCGGCAAGACGCCCGACGTCGACGGCACCCGGGTCGTCGTCGACACCGGCTCGGAGTTCGAGATCGTCGACACCGGCAGCCTGGCTGTCCTGCGCACCCTCCAGCTCAAGGGCACCGAGCCCGCGCTCTTCGACCACTGGCTCGTCTACCGGCGGGTCACAACACGGCGCCGCCTCATCCTCTACGACCTCAGCACGAACCAGTCGCGCGTGATCGCGACGGTCAAGATGCGAAGCGATCTGGGCGAGCCCGACATCTCGGGGCGCCGCGTCGTCTTCTCGGTCACGGGGAGGGGCCGGAGCTCGATCAGGGTCTACCGCTGGGACGTCCAGACGACGCGCCGAGTCCTCCAGACCCCGATCTGGTCATACAGCCACGCGTCGATCAACGGGACCACCGTGACGTATGTCCGCCAGGCCTCGAGTGGCACGGCTGTGTGGCACCTCGACCTTGCGACCGGGAGGACGCATCGGGTGTACCGGATCGCCGGAGGCACCGGCCACGCGCTGTGGTCGACGGCCACGGGCGCGTCGTCCACCTACTTCACGGTCTACACCAAGTCGGAGTCGCTCATCTGGCATGCTTGAGGCGTGGCAACCGCGCCTCCGACATCGGGTGAGCTGCGCGCGGCGCTCGAGCAGGCGGCGGAGTGGTGCGCGGGCTATCTCGACCGCGTCGGCGACCTGCCGGTGCTCGCGCAGGTCGAGCCAGGCGACATCGCGGCGGCGCTTCCCGAGCACCCGCCCGAGGCTGGCGAGCCCCTGGCCGACATCCTGGCCGACGTCGACCGCGTCCTGATCCCGGGCATCACGCACTGGAACCACCCGGGCTTCATGGCCTACTTCGGGATCAGCGGCTCGCCGCCGGGGATCCTCGGCGAGACGGTCGCGGCCGCGCTCAACGTGAACGCGATGCTGTGGCGGACGTCGCCCGCGGCCACCGAGCTCGAGCAGCGAGTGCTGCGATGGGTCGCCGAGATGACCGGCCTGCCGACGGGCTGGTTCGGCGAGATCACCGACACCGCCTCGGCGTCGACCCTGTATGCGCTCGCGGCCGCCCGCGAGGCGGCCGGGCTCGACATCCGTACGCGCGGGATGGCCGGCCGGACCGATCTTCCGCCGCTTCGGGTCTACACGTCGGACCAGGCGCACTCGTCGGTCGAGAAGGCCTGCATCGCCCTCGGGCTCGGGCAGGAGGGGCTGCGGAAGCTGCCGACCGACGCCGAGTTCCGTATGCGCGCCGATCTGCTCGCGGAGGCCGTCGCGGACGACGTCGCCGCCGGTGTGCGGCCGATCGCCGCCGTTGCCACCGTCGGCACGACATCGACCACCAGCATCGATCCGGTCGCGGCCGTGGCCGACGTCTGCCAGCGGCACGGCATGTGGCTGCACGTCGACGCCGCATACGGCGGGGCGGCGGCGATCCTCCCCGAGATGCGCAACGTGCTCGACGGGTGCGATCGGGCAGACTCGCTGGTCTTCAACCCGCACAAGTGGCTCTTCACTCCGGTCGACTGCAGCCTGCTCTACACGGCGCGGCCGGATGATCTCAAGGCGGCGTTCTCGCTCGTGGCGCCCTACCTGACGACGCCCGAGGACGGCGTCGTGAACCTGATGGACTACGGGCTCTCGCTCGGCCGCAGGTTCCGGGCGCTGAAGCTGTGGATGGTGATCCGCGCGTACGGCGTCGACGGCCTGGCGGCGCTCATCGCCGGGCACATCGAGCTTGCCCGCCGGCTCGAGGCGGCGATCGATGCCGAGCCGGGCTGGGAGCTGCTGGCGCCGGTCCCGTTCTCGGTGGTCTGCTTCCGCCGCCGCCCACCGGGCGTTGACGACGAGGACGAGCTCCGCCGCCTGAACACCGGCATCATTGACCGGGTGAACGCCGACGGCCGGGCGTTCATCTCGCACACCGACCTGGGCGGCCGCTACGCCATCCGCGTGGCGATCGGGAACCTTGCGACGACGGCCGAGCACGTGGACACGGTCTGGGAGCTGGTCCGCGAGGCCTCAGGCTGAGCCAGGCTCGGGTGAAACATCTGTACCCGGTACAGGTGTTTCACCGACGTCCTGGCGGAGCTCGCGGACCACGAGCTGGATCGAGCCGGCGATCGGGATCGCGACCAGCGCGCCCAGCACGCCCATCAGCTCGCCGCCGATCAGGACTGCGACGAGCACCAGGAACGCGGAGAGCTGCACCGTCTTTCGGTAGACGATGGGCTGGAGGATGTGGTTCTCGAACTGCTGGTAGACGACGTTCACGACGATCATCACGATCCCGGCCGTCAGGCCCTGCGTCGCGAATGCGACGCCGATCGCGGCGAGCGCCCCGACCGTGGCTCCGACGAGGGGCACGAGGTCGCAGACCCCCATGAACACCGCCAGCGCCGCAGCGTACGGCACTCCCAGGATCCACAGCGAGATCCCCACGACCAAACCTGCGACGACCGAGATCGCAAGGTTCCCGATGACGTAGCCGCCGATGCTGCGGTTCACATCCTGCGATATCAGACGCACTCTGGCGGCGCGTTCCTCCGAGAGCATCGACAGCACGCCGCGCGACATGGCTGGAAGCTCAAAGAGCAGGAACAGCGTGAGGAAGAGGGTCGTGATCGTGGCCACGACGCCGTTCACGACCTTGCCCGCCGCGCCGAACACGCGGTTCGGCGCCTGCTTGGCGGCGTCCTGCGCCTTCGAGACCAGCTGGTAGCGCTGGTTCAGGTCGCGGATCGTCTGGTTTTTCTCGAGCTTCTGGAGGTAGCCGGGTGCCGCGTCGCGCAGGTCGTCGACCTGGGTCGCGATCGGGATGATCACCACGGCGAGAAAGAGAGCCATGAGCAGGAGCAAGCCGCCGAAGACGGCCAGCACTGCCCACGTCCGGCTGAGCCAGCGCTCGGTGACTCGCACGACGGGCTCGAGCGCGACGGCCAGAAACGCGGCGACCGCGATCCATGTGAGGACGTGGCTCACGGCCGCGACGACCTTCACCGCTGCAAGGGCAGCGAGGACGAGCACAATCATGCGCACGATGGTGCGCGTCGGCAGATCGACGGCGATCCGGCGTTCGACCATGCGGGCTGATTTCGACGCCGGGCGCCGAATCCCGCCAGGGTCTTAGCCGGCCACGGCCGGAAGCCCGTCGGAGCCGAGCAGGATCGCGACGCCTCCGGCGGGCGGTGTCCCGAAGCCGGTCACGTCGGCCAGGGCGACGGGTGCCGGGAGATGGAGCCGCTTGGCGACGACCTTCGCCTCGGGCAGCTTTCCGGGTGCATACACGACGACGGTCTGCGTGATCGACGAGGTGGCTGCATTCGAGGCCGCGATCACCTTCCACCCCTGCGAGGTGAGCTGCTGCTGGGCGGCGCCCGCGGCCCCGGTTGCGCCGTAGCCGTTCAGCACGGTGAGCGGGACCGTCCGCCAGTCGACCTTCGCGCCGTTCTTCGTGCCGCCCTGGCCGCCGGTGGATGTCGGGGTCGAGGCGGGGGGCTGCTGCGTGGTCGTCTGTACCGCACTCGTGCTGCTGCCGCCCGTGCCCGAGATGACCCAGTAGAGCGCGCCGAGCGCGACGACGAGCCCCAGCACCGCCAGGATCCTGGCCGTCGGGAATCCGGCCCGGTTGGCCACGATCCCCTGCGCCTCGAGGCGGCGTGCGAACCAGTCATCGAGGCCCTCGTCGCCGCGGGGCGGATCGAAGCCACCCCCGCCGGTGCCTCCCGTCCCGCCCGTGGTCTCCAACTCGCTCATGGTTCCGTCGAACCTTACACGGCGCATACGATCCCGCTGTGGCGCTCGAGATGGTGGATACGTGGGTGGAGGCGGCCGGCGTCCCGGCCGTCGCGGCCGCGATCATCGGGCCTGAGGGCGTCCGCGAACAGCGGGTCGCAGGCGAGGCAGAGGCTGGGAGCCTCTTCGCGCTCGCCTCGCTCACGAAGCCGATCGTCGCGCTCGCCGTGCTCGTCGCGGCCGAGGAGGGAGCGGTCGACCTCGACGAGCCGGTCGGCCGCCATCTGGCCGCGTACGCCGCCGGGCCGCGCGCGACGGTGACGCCCAGGCACCTGCTCTCGCACGCGTCGGGCCTGCCCGAGTCAGGCCCGGCCGGAGTCCCGGCGCTCGAGGTCGAGCTCATCCGCCCGCCCGCGACGCGCCGCGTCTACTCGAACGAGGGCTACGCGGTGCTGGGCGAGCTGCTCGCGGCGGCGACGGGCATCCCGCATCCGGACTACGTCCGACAGGCCGTGTTCGAGCCGCTCGGCATGGACGCGTACTTGGGGCTGCCGGAGCACGAGGACGCCCGCGCGCTTCGTGTTCGCGAGCCGGGCATGTGGCGGCCCGGCCTCCAGCTCTTCAACTCGACCGAGTGGCGTGGGCGGGCGACGGCCGCGGGCGGGGCGTTCGCGACGGTCGACGCGTACGCCCGCATCGTCCAGGTGCTCCTGTCGGGCGGGTCGCCGCTCATCGCTCCCGAGACCGCGGCCGACATGGCGCGCGTCCAGTTCCCGGGCATCCCCGGAGGGATCGAGTCGTTCCAGACCTGGGACGTCGCCGACTGGGGCCTCGGGTGCGACATCCGCGGCGGGAAGGAGCCGCACTGGATCTCGGCCGCCTGCTCGCCGGCCACCCTGTCGCACTTCGGTGCCGCCGGCACGCTGATGTTGGCCGACCCGGTCGCGCGTGTCGGGCTCGTCTGCCTGGCAAACCGGGGCACCTACTCAGGCTGGATGATGGAGGCCGGCGGCTGGCCCGACCTCTCGGATGTCGTCGTCCGCGAGGCGGCGTGAAGGACTGGCGCATCTGCCCGCGTTGCGCCGCCGGGCTCCGTCACGGGCCCGTCGCGGGTGAGGATGCGGACCGTCTCCACTGCGCGGCCTGCGGGCTCGTCCTGTACGAGAACCCGGCGCCGACGGTGAGCGCCATCGTCGAGCGCGACGGGCGCGTGCTCTTGACCAGGCGTGGGATCGAGCCGCGCCTCGGGATGTGGGACACGCCCGGCGGCTTCATCGAGGCTGGCGAGGAGCCGCCGGAGGCGCTGCGGCGCGAGCTCCTCGAGGAGACCGGCCTCACGATCGAGGTGGGCGACTTCCTCGGCATCTACCCCGACCGCTACGGCGACGGCGCGCCGACGCTGAACGTCTTCTACGCCGCTTCGGTCGTCGGCGACGGCGACGGGACGCCGACGGATGACGTGACCGAGATCGGCTGGTTCGAGCTCGACGACCTGCCCGCCGAGGTCGCGTTCCCAAACGGGGAGCGGGCGCTCGCCGAATGGCGTGTGTGGCGTGCAGCCAGATCTGCAACGGATTTGTGACGAAAACGTAAAGCTTGCCGTGCTCTCGGCCGATTACTTGTCCATCGGCCGCCACCACCGAGACAGGACTCCGACGGTGGAGGCGGAAATCGCATCACCCAGCCGGACAGCGGCCCTGTCTGGAGGAAGTGCCATGGATGAGCTGCACGAAAAGCATGTGGAGATCGACGAGCGCTGGCTGTCGGAGTGGTTCGAGTTCGGTTTCGCCGAGCTGTCGAGCTACCTCGCCAAGCACGCCGCGTTCGACGACTTTCTGCACAAGCACGAGATTGACTAGCTCGTACGTGAAGCGCGTCCACGCCTGCCGGGAGGCCGGCAGGCGCTGAGCGAGGAACGGGCCCGCGCGGAATAGACTCCCGCGGATGCCGCCCTTCCAGCCGGTCCCCGCGAAGCCCGACCACGTCGCGCTCGAGCACTCGACGCTCGCGCGGTGGGAGAGCGAGCGCACGTTCGAGACGCTCCGCGACCGTAACCGCGGGAACGAGCCGTTCAGCTTCATCGACGGCCCGATCACGGCCAACAATCCCATGGGCGTCCACCACGGCTGGGGACGCACCCTGAAGGACATGTGGCAGCGCTACTACGCGATGCAGGGCTACGACCTGCTCTACCAGAACGGCTTCGACTGCCAGGGCCTGTGGGTCGAGGTCGGCGTCGAGAAGGAGCTCGGGCTGAACTCGAAGCGCGAGATCGAGGCCTACGGGCTCGACCGCTTCGCCCGCGCCTGCCGCGACCGCGTCGCGCTCTACGCCGGCCAGCTCACCGAGCACTCCAAGCGGCTCGGCCAGTGGATGGACTGGGAGCGGTCC
>JBOHBE010000010.1:0-3925 GCA_050698235.1 Gaiellales bacterium | reverse complement strand
CGACCTCGGCGCCGTCGGCGGCCTCGTCGAGCCGCCCTGCGATCGCCTCGAGCACCTGCCGGGCGCTGCGGTCGGCCGGGAGCGCGCGTGCCCACTCGGCCGCGGTCCTCGTCACGACGACCCGCCGCGCCGGCACGTCCGGAGCGCCGCCGCAGTGGTCGAAGTCGAGGTGCGTGAGGACGACGGTGTCGATGTCGGTGAGCGCGCACCCGTGGGCGGCCAGAGCCTCGGCGAGGTTACTGGTCGCCCCCTCCCACTCGCTGTCGAGTTGGCCCGCGGCCGTGTCGATCAGGACCGTGCGGCCGCCCCCGCGCAGGAGGACGACGTTCGAGCAGATCCTGGTATCGGCGAACGTGCCCGCCGGCCCGAGGAGCGCCCCCTGCATCGGGAGCGACCCGGCCGAGATCAGCTGCACGTCCCAGTCAGACATCGAGCGACATCTGACTCTTGCGGTTTCGGCGCAGCTCCTGGGCGAGCGCGACGGACTCGCCCATGTCGGCCAGGATCGTGCGCTCGGTGCGCGACGCGACGAGCGGCTCGGTCATCCCGTCGACCCAGACCCGCGTACGCCGGCCGTCGCCGCGATCGTCGGCCTCGATCGGCTCGAGGGCGTAGATGCGGTCGGCGCGGACGTACTTCCCGTAGCCAAGGAACACCATCGGCGCCCCGACAGCGGTCACAGCTCCTGGAGCACCTCACGGAGCGAGGAGGCGACGTGCGCCACGTCGTTGTCCTCGAGCTGGACGAAGAACGGGAGTGCGAGCGTCGAGCGGCTGACGCGCTCTGTGACCGGCAGCATGCCCTCCGCGAAGCCGAACCGCTCGCGGTACGGCGGTTGGAGGTGGATCGCCGGCAGGTAGGGCCGCGTGGCGACGCCCCGGGCCGCCAGGCCGGCTGCGACGGCGTCGCGATCGAGGCCGGCGGCGAGCCGCACGTAGTAGATGAACCAGCTTCGCTCCTCGGGCCCCCGGTACGGCAGATCGACGCCGTCGATCCCGGCGAGCAGCTCGTCGTAGTGCTCCGCGACCCTCCGGCGGGCCTCGAGCAGTGCGTCCAGCTTCTCAAGCTGGGCGATCCCGATGGCCGCCGACATCTCGTCCATCCGCTGGTTGAATCCGATCCGCTGGTGGACGAGCCAGTCGCCGTTGTCCGATCGGCCTTGGTTGACGAGGCTTCGCAGGTCGAGCGCGATGTCCTCGTCGTCGGTCGTGACCATCCCGCCCTCGCCGGTCGTCAGCTGCTTGTTCGGGTAGAAGCCGTAGACCGCGGGGTTGCCGTGGGCCCCCACGCGGCGGCCGGCCACCGAGCACCCGAGCGCCTCGCAGGCGTCCTCGACGACGGGGATCCCGTGCTCCGCGGCGATCCGCGAGATCGCCTCGATGTCGCACGGGTAGCCGAAGATGTGCACCGGGAGGATCGCCTTCGTGCGTGGCGTGATCGCCGCCTCGACCGCTCCGGGATCGACGTTCAGCGTCAGCTCGTCGATCTCGGCGAACACGGGCGTCGCCCGCTCGTGCAGGATCACGTTGGCCGACGCGATGAACGAGAAGCTCGACGTCACGACCTCGTCCCCCGGCTCGAGACCGAGGCGGTTGAGCGCGACCTGAAGGCCGGCCGTCCCGCTCGAGCACGCGACCGCGAACCGCGTCCCAACCCGCTCGGCGAACGAGCGCTCGAACGCCGGGACCATCTCGCCGCACGCCAGGGCGTCAGACCGCAGCACGTCCATCACCAGCTCTCGCTCACGCTCTCCGATGAGGGGTCGTGCGAGCGGGATCGACCGGGTCGTCACCATCCGGCGGTTCAGACTGCGGCTCGGACCGGGTACTCGAGCAGGTCGGCGAAGCGCTCGTCGCGGCCCGAGACGATCGCGAAGAACGTGTCCTGCACCGCCTTCGTGATCGGTCCGCGGCCGCCGATCTGCTGGCCGTCGACGGCCGACACCGGGGTCACCTCGGCGGCCGTTCCGCAGAGGAACACCTCGTCGGCGAAGTAGAGATCGGTGCGAACGAGGTTCACCTCGCGGACCTCGTACCCGAGCGTGTGGGCGATCCGCATGACGGTGTCGCGCGTGATCCCCGGGAGGCATGAGGAGGTCGTAGGAGGCGTGTGCAGCACGCCGTCACGGACGGCGAAGACGTTTTCGCCCGAGCCGTCGGCGACATAGCCCTCCTCGTTCAGCAGGATCGCCTCGTCGTCGCCGGCCCGGCTCGCCTCGAGCTTCGCGAGCACCGAGTTGATGTACTGGCCCGACGCCTTGGCGGTCGGCGGCAGCGTGTTGGGGCCGATCCGGCGGAAGCTCGACACCTTGCAGCTGACGCCGTGCTCCAGCGCCTCCTCGCCCAGGTACGCGCCCCACGGCCAGACCGCGACCGCGATCTCGACCGGGTTGTCGCGCGGGTAGAGCCCCATGGGCCCGGCCCCGCGAAACGCGATCGGCCGGACGTAGCACGACGCCACGTTGTTGACGGAGACGGTCTCGTGGATCGCCGCGGCCAGCTCGGGCACCGAGTAGCCGAGGTCCATCTCGTAGAGCGCGGCCGAGCGGCGGAACCGCTGAAGGTGATCCGTGAGCCGGAAGACCGCGGTGCCGCGCGGCGTGTCGTACGCGCGGATGCCCTCGAAGACTCCCGTGCCGTAGTGCAGCGCGTGCGTGAGGATGTGGACGTTTGCCTCGTCCCACGGGACGAAGCTGCCATTGCGCCAGATCTTCTCGGTGGGTTGCATGCGCCTGATGGTACCGGACGGCGGCGGGCCAGACGGTAGGGTGAAAGCCATGGAGGATCGCGACCGCCGAGCCCGCTCCTTCGGCGCCGTCGCCGACCGCTACGCACGCGCCCGGCCGGGGTACCCGACGGCCGCGGTCGAGTGGCTCCTCGAGGCCGCGCCCGGCCGGGAGGTGGTCGATCTCGCGGCCGGAACCGGGAAGCTGACCGAGGCGATCGTCGAGAGCGGCGCGCCGGTCGTCGCCGTCGAACCGGACGACGAGATGCGCGCCACGCTCCGGGCCGGGCTCTCGGACGTCGAGGCGCTGGCGGGCACGGCCGAGTCGATCCCGCTCCCCGACGCGAGCGCCGACGCGGTCCTCGTCGCCCAGGCGTTTCACTGGTTCGAGCCGGGGCCGGCGTGCACCGAGATCGCGCGCGTGCTGCGCCCGGGCGGCGTGCTCGGGCTCGTCTGGAACCTGCGCGACGGGTCGGTGCCCTGGGTCGCCGACCTCGATCGCCTGCTCGACTGGCCCGCCGACGTCGTCGCGCGAGCCGGTGAGCTGAGCTTCGAGGAGATCGAGCGGCACCCGGCGTTCGCGGCCGACGGTCGGCGAAGCTTCCCGAACCCGGTGGCGTTCACGCCGTCGCGGCTGGTCGACTGGGCGGCGTCCACGAGCCGCGTCGCCACGCGGCCCGAGGCCGAGCGGGAGACCCTGCTTGCGGGCGTGGCCGAGCTCGCCCGCATCCATCCCGACCTGCACGACCAGCCGGTGTTCGCGATGCCCTACACGACGGTCGCGCTCAGGTTCTGCCGTTCACGGTGACCAGGCGCACCCGGTGGATCCCGCCGAGAGCCTGGAGCCGTTCGAGCGCCCCAGCGTCGGGATCGGTGTCGACGGCGAGCACCATCACGGCCCGCGTGCCCGGGCCGCTCCGGCTCACGCTCATGTTCGAGATGTTGACGCCCTCGGCGCCGAACAGCATCCCGACCTGGCCGATCATCCCGGGGCTGTCGTCGTTCATCATTACGAGGAGATGCGCCGGGGCGAGCTCGATCTCGACGCGATAGCCGTCGATCTCGACGAGCCACGGCCGCTGCTCGCGCCCGATCGTCGTGCCCGCCACCGACATCTCGCCGCATGCCACGCGGACGAGGTTCGTGTAGTCGCCAGGAGTCCGCGTGCGCTCCTCCCCCACCTCGATCCCGCGCCCCTCGG
>JBOHBE010000009.1:0-2085 GCA_050698235.1 Gaiellales bacterium | reverse complement strand
TCAAGCGCAACAAGCTCGACGTGCCCGGCCGCGTCGCCGCCATCGAGTACGACCCCAACCGGTCGGCGCGCATCGCGCTCCTGCACTACAAGGACGGCGAGAAGCGCTACATCCTGGCGCCGGTGCGGCTGCGCGCGGGCCAGATGGTGGAGTCGGGCGCCGCCGTCGACATCAGGCCCGGAAACGCCATGCCGCTCAAGGCCATGCCGACGGGCACGACTGTGCACAACATCGAGCTTCGGCCCGGGCAGGGCGGCAAGATGGCCCGTTCGGCCGGTTCGTCGGCCCAGCTGGTCGCCAAAGAGGCCGGCAAGGCGCTCCTGCGGCTGCCGTCGGGCGAGATGCGGCGCGTCCCCGAGGAGTGCCGGGCGACGGTTGGCCAGCTGGGGAACGTCACCCACGAGATCGAGTCCGGCGGCAAGGCCGGGCGGAACAGGTGGAAGGGCCGCCGCCCGACCGTCCGCGGCACCGTCATGAACCCCGTTGACCACCCGCACGGCGGCGGCGAGGGCAAGAACAAGGGCTCGCACCCGGTCACGCCGTGGGGGAAGCCGACGCTCGGCTTCCGCACGCGCAACAAGAAGAAGGCTTCCAGCAAGGACATCGTGCGAGCGCGTAGGAGAGGCAAGGGTAGGCGATGAGCCGATCGAGCAAGAAGGGGCCCTTCGTGGAGCCCCGCCTGATGAAGCGGGTCGAGGAGATGAACGAGACGCGCCAGAAGCGGATGCTGAAGACGTGGTCGCGGGCCTCGACGATCTTCCCGGAGTTCGTGGGCCACACGATCGCGGTCCACGACGGGCGAAAGCACGTCCCCGTGTTCATCTCGGAGTCGATGGTCGGGCACAAGCTCGGCGAGTTCGCCCCGACCCGTACCTATAGGGGCCACGGCAACGACCGCACCGCGAAGATGAAGGGGCGCTAGGTGGCCGTAGCGGAGAAGGAGCGCGAGACCGTTCGGGCGCAGGCCCGCTACGTGCGCTGCTCGGCGCGCAAGGCGCGCCTGGTGCTCGAGCACATCCGGGGGAAGCCGGCGGTCGAGGCGCGCTCGATCCTGGCCTTCCAGCCGCGCGCCGCTGCGCGCGACGCCGGCAAGGTGCTCGCCTCCGCGATCGCGAACGCCGAGAACAACTCCGGCCACGACGAGGACGACCTGATCGTGTGGGCGGCCTATGCCGACGAGGGCCCGACCCTGAAGCGCTGGCGGGCCCGTGCCCGCGGGCGCGTGAACCGCATCCGCAAGCGCACCTGCCACATCACCATCACCCTGGCCGTCGCCGAGCCCGGCGAGATCAAGCGCCGGCCCACCCGGCCTGCGCCCGAGCCCGAGCCGGAGGCCGAGAAGCCCAAGTCGAGGCGCAAGCCGCGGGCCAAGAAGCCCGCCGCCGCGCCGGCCGCCGAGGCCGCCCCGGTCGAGGAGCCCGAGGCGACCGTCGAGCCAGAGGCTGCGGCTGAGCCCGAGGCTCCGGCCGATGCCGAGCCCGAGGCCGCCGCCGAAGAGGCGGAGCCCGAGGCCGAGACCGATCCCAAGAAGGAGGCCACCGAAGATGGGGCATAAGGTTCACCCCGGCGGCCTTCGGGTCGGCGTCATCCACACCTGGAAGTCGAACTGGTTCACGTCGAAGAAGGAGTTCGCGGGAGCGCTCCTCGAGGACGTGCACATCCGCGACCACATCTACGGCAAGCTGGCCCACGCCGGCCTGTCCGACATCCACATCCGCAAGGACAAGCAGCGGGTGACGGTCGACATCTATACGGCCCGCCCCGGCATCGTCATCGGGAAGTCGGGCTCCGAGGTCGACGCGCTGCGGCGCGAGCTGCATGATATGACCGGCAAGAACGTCCAGGTCAACATCACCGAGATCAAGCGCCCCGAGCTCGACGCGAAGCTGGTCGCCCAGTCGATCGCCGAGCAGCTCCAGAACCGCGTGTCGTTCCGGCGGGCGATGAAGCGCTCGCTGTCCTCGTCGATCCGCTCCGGCGCCCAGGGCGTGAAGATCCGCTGCGGCGGCCGCCTGGGTGGGTCGGAGATGTCGCGCTCCGAGCAGTACAGCGAGGGCCGGGTGCCGCTCCATACGCTGCGCGCCG
>JBOHBE010000008.1:0-5600 GCA_050698235.1 Gaiellales bacterium | reverse complement strand
CTTCAGGCCGGCGTAGCCCATGGCGGCACGAGCGATGATCGCCGCCGCCCGGCCGAGGTCGGCGTCCGCGAGCACGATCGACGCGTTCTGCCCGCCCATCTCGCACTGGGCCGGAAGGCCGCGATCGGCGGCCTGCCGGGCCACCGACGCCCCGGCCGCGGCCGACCCGGTGAATGAGATCGCGCCAAGGCCGGCGTGGCCCGCGAGCGCCACTCCGGCGTCCACGCCTCCCTGCACCAGCTGAACGAGCCCCGAGGGAAGCTCCGGCTCGAGGCACGCCATGAGCGCCTCGGCGCTCGCCGGAGCCAGCGGCGAAGCCTTCCAGACGCAGGCGTTCCCGTACGCAAGCGCCGGCGCGAGCTTCCACGCCGGGATCGCAAGCGGAAAGTTCCACGGCGTGATCAGGCCGACGACGCCGCGCGGCCGGCGGCGGGACATGAGGAGCGAGCGGCCGTCGCCGGGCGGGTACGTCTCTCCGTCCGGATCGAGCGCGGCCTGGGCGTGGTACCGGAGGATCGCCGCGGTTCGCCCCACCTCGCCGCGAGCCTCGACGATGGGCTTTCCGACCTCGCGGCACACGAGCCCGGCCAGCTCGTCCGCGCGGTCATCGATCCGCGCGGCGACCCGGCTCAGGGCGTCGGCTCGGGCCTGGCCCGGCGCACCTGCCCACGCGGGCGCGACCGTTGCGGCCGCCGTAACCGCGCGGTCGACGTCGATCCCGCCGCTCGGCGCGAACACCCCGATGACGTCGGCCGGGTCGGCGGGATTCGTGCTCGAGATCTGGACGGCCGAGGCGGCCAAGGCGCGGCTACCTGCTGACGAAGATGACGAGCGCCAAGAGACCGAGCAGCACCAGGACGGTCAGGAGCACCCACCACCGCGACGTCGACGTGTTCGTCATAGGTCGAGGATATTACCGACCGCTACCGGCCGTGCGTCAGGCTGCGTCGGCGCGCGCCCCGGCCACCGAGACCCGCCCCGCGCCCGCGCGCTTGCTGGCGTACATGCTCGTGTCCGCCGCCTTGAGCAGGCTCCACGCGTCTGACGCGTGTGCCGGATAGACGGCGACGCCGATGCTCGCGCTCGTCGAGAACTGCGAGCCGCCGAGGTCGAACGGCTCTGCGAGGGCCGCCTGGACCCGCTCCGCGAACCGCTCGGCGACCTCCACCGCGCCCGAGCGCGGCAGGTCGGTCAGGAGCACGACGAACTCGTCGCCCGCGAGCCGCGCGACGACGTCGTGCGAGCGCGCACCGCCTCGCAGGCGGTCGGCCACCTGGCGCAGGAGGTCGTCCCCGGCGGCATGGCCCATCGTGTCGTTCACATGCTTGAAACGGTCGATGTCGAGGAAGAGCAGGCCGGCCGCGGCCGGGCTGCCTCCGGCGTCGATGCTCGCCAGCTCCGCGTCGACCCGATCCTCGAAATGGGCGCGGTTGGGGAGATCGGTCAGGCCGTCGTGGAACGCGAGGTGCTCGACCGCCCGCTCGCGCTGCTTGCGCTCGGTGATGTCGGTGACGAACGCGTTGAAGCTGCACCCGCGGCCGGAGCCGATCGGCCACAACGTCATCTCGGCGATGAACTCGCCCCCGTCGCGGCGGCGCGCACGCACCTCGGTTCCGGCCACCAGGTCGTCCCGGCCGCCGTCCTCGCGGTAGCGCGACATGGCGGCGGCCACCCGCGCACCGTCATCGACGCCGAGCGCCAGGTCGACGAAGGGCATCCCGACCGCCTCCTCCGGCTCCCAGCCGAAGAGGCTCTCGGCCGCGCGGTTCCACTCCATGACGAGACCGTCGGAGTCGGTGGCAACGAACGCGTCGCTGGTCGTCGCGACGATCGACCGCGCGCGCTCCTCGCTCTGGCGGACGCGCTCCTCGATGTGCTTTCGGCCGGTGACGTCGGCGTGGCGGATCTGGACGCCGACCTGGCGGCCCTCGGGGTCGAGCACCGGCGCCCCGGCGCTCGTGCACCACCGCTCCATCCCGTCAGGCAGCACGATCCGGAACTCGGCTCCCAGGTAGCCCTCGCTCTCCCAAAGGCCGGACCACAGCGACCGCATCCGGGGAGCGTCGTCGGGATGGACGCCCAGCGCCTCGTGCACGTGCCACACGGCGTCCTCGGGCCGCCGGCCGGTGAGCGTCTCGAACGACGGCGTCGCGTAGAGCAGCTCGCGCCGCATGTCGAAGAAGAGGACGACGTCGGTGAGGTTCTCGACGATGAGCCGCCGCATCCGGTCGTGCCTGCGGTCGGGAAGCTCGGTGAGGGCGGCCACGTGGCCCGTGATCGCGCCGCGCGCGTCGTGCACGGGCACCGACCGCACGGTCGCCTCGACCTCGCGCCCGTGCGTGCCCCGAACCCGGACGTCGCAGACGAACTCCAGGCCGCGTGCAACCGTCTCGAGCCACTGCGCCAGCACGCGATCGCGGTCTCCCGAGCCGACGGCGTCGAGCCAGGGCCGACCGCACGCCTCGTCCCGCGGAATGCCGGTGATCGCAGACCAGCGGTCGTTCACCCAGGTGCAGGTGCCGGTCAGGTCGGCATGGTGGACCCCGACCGGGGCGAGCTCCAGGAGCTGGTCGGGATGGCGGGGACGCGAAGCAGACATCTGCCCCAGCGGATCGACCGGCCATGGCCGGAGTTGAGGCAAATCGGGACATAGACTGCCGGAATGCCTGCCGACGAGACGTTGGTGCCGCCGCCTGCGCGGGCGACGCGCGTGGTCGTCGTCGAGGACGAGCAGTCGATCGCGGATCCGCTGCGGTCGGCCCTCGAACGCGAGGGGTACATGGTCGAGGTCGCCTCGACCGGCGCGGCCGGGCTCGAGGCGGTGCGCCGGGACGAGCCCGACGTCGTCCTGCTCGACCTCATGCTGCCCGACATCGACGGCCGCGACGTCTGCCGGACGATCCGCTCGTCGTCGCGTGTGCCGATCATCATGCTCACCGCCCGAGGCCTCGAGACCGATCGGGTCGTCGGGCTCGAGCTGGGAGCCGACGACTACCTCGTGAAGCCGTTCGGCATTGCCGAGCTGGTCGCACGCATCCGCGCCGTCCTGCGTCGAAGCGGCGCCGACGCAGCACCGGCGGGAGATGTGATCGAGATCGGCGACGTCCGCATCGACGCCCGGACGCGATCGGCGACGCACGGAGCCACAGCGCTCGATCTGCCGCGGCGCGAGTTCGACCTCCTGCACATGCTCATGGCGAATGCCGGCACGGTCATCGCTCGCCAGAGGCTGATGGACGACGTCTGGGGCGTCGACTGGTTCGGGTCGTCGAAGACGCTCGACGTGCACGTGGCCGGCCTGCGGCGGCGCCTGGGCGACGAGGCCCAGGGATCGCGCTACATCCACACGGTGCGCGGCGTCGGGTTCCGGTTCTCATCCGCAGAGGAGCTGCGCGGGTGACGCTCCGGCGGCGGCTGGTCATGGCCTTCGCCTACCTGCTGGTCCTCATCGTCGTCGCGCTCGCGATCCCGCTTGGGGTGAGCGTCGACCGTCGTGCCAAGGACGCGTTCTACTCCCGTGTGAGCGCGCAGGGCCAGGTCATCGCGACGTCGCTCGGCGGCAGCGACTCGCTGCGCAGCGACCTGCCCGGCCTGCGCCAGCAGGTCCGGGGCTACGGGTCGAGCATCGATGCGCGGGTGATCGTGACCGACGCGTCGGACAGGGCTCACCTCCTGGCCGACTCGGACGACGCCCAGGCGCCCCCGAAGACCCCGTACAACACGCCCGGCCGGCCCGAGATCGCGGCCGCGCTTCAAGGGCAGTCGGTGCGGCTGGTGCGCCACAGCGTCGACCTGGGCGGCGATCTCCTCGTCGTCGCCTACCCCGTGCTGAGCGGCGGACAGGTCGTCGGGACGGTGCGACTGTCCCAGCCGATGGCCGCGGTCGACGCCCGTGTGCGACGGAGCTGGGAGGCGATCGCCACCGTCGCGGTGATCGTCGCGATCGTCGGCCTGGCGGTGGCATGGGCGCTGGCGGCCTCGCTCGCCCAGCCCCTGCGCTCGCTCGCCGGGACAGCCGAGCGGCTCGGCCACGGCGACCTCGGGGCCCGGGCCGAGGTCACGGGCCCGCCCGACGTGGCCGCCGTCGCGGTCGAGCTGAACCGCATGGCCGCCGAGCTGACGGCGCTCCTCGACGCCCAGCGCGAGTTCGTCGCCAACGCGTCGCACCAGATGCGCACGCCGCTCACGGGCCTTCGGCTGCGGCTGGAGGCGCTCGCGGCGGGCCCACCGCCCGATCCGGAGGCCGAGCTCGCGCTGCGCGAGGTCGACCGGATGAGCGACCTCGTGGCCGACCTGCTCGTGCTCGCTCGCGCCGGCGTGCCACCCCGCTCGGCCACGTCGTCGGACCTCGCCGAGCAGGCCCGCGCCGCGGCCGACCGCTGGCGGCCGGTCGCCGAGGACCGCGACCAGACGTTCGCGCTCGACGCACCGCGGCTCCCCGTCGTCGTCGGCGCCGATCCCTCCGACGTCGCGATCATGCTCGACAACCTGATCGAGAACGCGATCGTCTACAGCCCGACGGGTGCGACGGTCTCGGTCACGGTCACGAACACCGGCGGGGGCACGGTGCGCGTCGAGGACGACGGGCCGGGGATCCACCCGTCCGAGACGAACCGGGTGTTCGACCGGTTCTTCCGGGGGAAGGCGGGGAGCGGCGTCCCCGGCGGCACCGGCCTCGGCCTGACGATCGTCCACGACTTGGCGGCCCGGTGGAGCGGCTCTGTCGAGCTCGAGCCGTCGGGGCGCGGGACTCGGATCGCCGTCCGGTTCCCGGAGCCGGGCGAGACGACCGAGCTTACCGAGCCCTAACCTTGCCCTGGCCGGCCGCTCACCCAGAGACCCCTATCCTGAGACCATGAGGCACCGGCTCGCCATCGTGTTCACCGTCATCGGCGCGATCGCGCTTCCCGTGGTCATGGCCGCGACGGTGCTCTACGCGTCGGACGCGGCGATCGGCGGCACCGACGAGCCGCTCACCCCGCAGTTCGGGACGACCTCGCCCTCCAAGACCACAACGCCGCAGACGAACGGGGATCAGGGCGGCCAGACCGGCGGCGGCTCCTCGACGGGCGGCGGCGACGACCACGGCGGCTCGACCGGCTCGAGCGGCGGCGGGACGTCCGGCGGCGGGTCTGACGACACGTCCGGCGGCGGCTCGAACAGTGGCAGCGGATCCTCGGGCAGCGGCTCCGGCGACGGATCGGGCGGCGGCTCCTCGCACGGCGGCGGCAGTGACGACGGCAGCGGCGGTGGCGGCGGCCACGGCGGCGACGACTAGCTGAGCTGCGCGGCGTCCGGATCGAGCAAGTCGAACCCGCCGTCGCGGGCAGCGGCGACGAACGCGTCGATCGCCTCCTGCTGAACGCCCGCATGTGGGGACGTGGGCGGTTCCATTGGGCGGTCGAGTGGGTAAGACCCGCCGCGGGCGAGGAATGTGACGAATCGAAGGAGGCGACGACATGCAGACACACATGAAGATCGCGGTTGCCGGAGCGACCGGGCGGGTCGGCCGCCACATCGTGGAGGTGCTCGAGGAGCGCGGGCACGACGTCGTGCCGATCTCGCGCGCGACCGGCGTGGATGTCATCACCGGCCAGGGC
>JBOHBE010000007.1:0-2228 GCA_050698235.1 Gaiellales bacterium | reverse complement strand
ATCTTAGACGATGCCCGGTGATTCGCCGAACAGGCTCTGGTACATGTCGGCAGACGCAAGGTTCAGCGGGTCGACGTCGAGCGCTGCCGCCAGCTGGCCCTGGTCGAAGTCGCCGCCGACGATCTCGACCTGCCGGAGCGACGCGATCGGCTTCACCCGCACGCACCGGAGGGGCGCGACGACGCCGCGGCGGACGGCCTCGGCGAGCGGGAAGTCGGCGACCTCGGCGGGGAACACGTCGCTCACGTGCTTTTGGAGCAGCTGGTCGGTCGCCGTCATGCCGATGTACACGGGCTCCGAGAACCGGCGGATCGCGGCGGCCGTCTTCTCGCCGAGCGCAGTGTGAGCCTCGTCGCAGACGACGACGCCGTAGACGTCGCGCTTGATCTGGTCGGCGTGCTTGATGAACCACGCGTAGGTGTTGATGGTGAGCGGCGGCGTGCGCGGGGTCGGCTCGCCGGTCAGCACGGGCTCGTGGAATCGGCCGCCGTATCCCTCGTGGGTCAGGTCGCGCGTGAACTGGTTCACGAGCAGGCGCCGGTGGGTCAGGATGAGGACGCCGGTCGTGCGCGCTGCCTCGACGAACCCGGCAGCGGCGATCGTCTTGCCCGACGCGGTGGGGTGCTTGAACCGGTAGCGCCGGCCGGCTCCCAGGTCGGGCTCGGCGGGCTCCTCCGGCGCGTCGTCGTCGTCGATCTCGACCGCGGCGACCGCGGGATCGTGGGCGAGCTCCGGCTCGCTGTCGTCGTCTTCCTCGTCGTCTTCCTCGTCGTCTTCGTCGTCCTCGTCCTCGTCCTCGTCGGGTTCGTACTCGCCGGTCTCGTCGTCTTCCTCGTCGTCGACCTCGACGTCATCCGCGTCGCCGTTCCCGTTGCCGTTCTCCTCGTCGTCCTCGAGCGCCCGCCGCTCGAGGTCGCCGATCAGGGCGGCGAGCTGGCCGGCCAGGGCATCGACCTGGTGGCGTCGCAGCGTCGTCCCGGAGGCGAGCTTCGGCTGGGGGTCGTTGAGGACGCGGTCGAGGCCCAGGACGAGCGCGTAATCGCGCTTCCACTCATAGCTCGGCTCGACCAGCCCGCGGTCCATCTCGGCGATCGCCGCGTCAAGCGCGGCGCGCCGGACCGTGCCCTCGGCGAGCGCGACCGATGGGTCCTCGCCTTCATGCAGTAGCGGCTCCCCGCACCACGCCTCAGCGCGGTGGGCGGCCGCTTCGGGGTCAGCCTCGAAGCGAACTGTCATGGGTCCTGCCGTCGGGTGTGCGGGCGCCGTGGGGCGACACCGACGGTCGTGGTCAGTGTAGCCGATCGGCCTCGGCGCGTGCCGCCTGGAGGCCCGATCGCACCAGGGCGCACAGCGGATCGTACAAGGTGGGGCCCCCGGCGACGACGCAGTCCGCGCCGTCGAGGCCCGGGTCGAGGATGCCCGTCGTCCCGCCCGCCTCGGCCACCAGCAGGAGGCCGGCGGCCCGATCCCAGTCGCGGATGCCGGCCTCGTAGAAACCATCGAGGCGGCCGCAGGCCACCCATGCCAGGTCGAGCGCAGCCGAGCCGGCGCGGCGGATGTCGCGCACCTTGGGAAGCATGTGCGCGAGCGCGGCGGCCTGGAGCGCGCGCCGATCAGGCGTGTAGCCGAACCCCGTGCCGACCAGGGCCCGGGTGAGATCGGCGAGCTCCGTCGTCCGCACCGAAACCCCGTTTCGGAGGGTGCCCGCGCCGCGGATCGCCGTGAACGTCTCGGCCGTCGAGGGGTCGTGGACGACTGCGACGAGCCCGCCCTCGGCATCGCGGCACGCCACCGACACCGACCAGGCCGGGATCCCGTAGAGGTAGTTGGTCGTGCCGTCGAGGGGGTCGATCACCCATACCAGGCCGGTCGTGCCGGGCCGGAGGCCGCTCTCCTCGGCGATGAGGCCGTCGTCGGGGCGGGCCTGGGCGATCGCGTCGAGGAGGAGCCGCTCGGCGTCGCGGTCGGCGTCAGACACCATGTCGGTGGCGCTGCTCTTCGCGTCGACGCCGCTCGGCGGCCCGCCGAACCGGCCGAGCAGGAGCTCGCCCGCCGCCTGCGCTGCGCTCACGGCCAGCTCGAGGAGGGCTTCAGGGGCCATTTGGCCGAGTCTAGATGGTGTCCAGACGGCGGCCACATTTTCACCTGCAAATGCTGGACTTCTGGCAGGACCTGGTGCATTCTCCATGCATGGGCAGACTGCTGAAGAAGATCGTGCAGCGCCGCCG
>JBOHBE010000006.1:0-4545 GCA_050698235.1 Gaiellales bacterium | reverse complement strand
TGTTGGTCATCTCCGCCTACGTCGATCGTCAGTGGGGATTCCTCATGCTCGAGAGCGCCTGGGTCGTCATCACCGGACACGCGATCACCGTGAGAGCCAGCGGGCGCCGACGGCCGGCGATCCCCTCGTGCCGGTACACCGTCGTATGGCTGCGGATGGCCGACTCGGCCGCGCGCCGCAACGTGGGCCGGTCGAGCAGCCCGTCGATCGCCGTGTCGAACACATAGCTCGCCGCGTCGGCGATCGTGTAGAGCTCGAGCGTCGCAACGATCGCGCCGTGGAGACGCACCGGGTCGCCTTCGATCGCGCCGCGCGCGATCTGCCTGGCGAGCCCCCGTGAGCGGCGATCCGTTGTCACACGGACGATCCTCCCGTCAGGCCGCCTGTGCCGCCATCCCCGGTTTGGCGTACCCGCGCGCCCGAAGTGACGTAAATCGGACGGTGTGGTCGCGTGAGGGCGCATGGGGACGGGCGTCAGTTGCTGGCGATCGGCGCGAAGATGCCGTTCCAGGTGTCGGCCTCGTCCTGGCCACTGAACACCCGGTAGTCGCGAGCGATGATGTCGGGCGTCGGGAAGACGAGTTCGCTCCGGGCGACGCTCGGGTCGTCGAGCGGGCCCGCGATGATCGCCTTGGCGTCGGGAACGGGCGTGATGTAGTTCACCCAGTCCGCCACGCGGGCGGCGACCGCGGGCTGGTAGTAGAAGTCCATCCACATGATCGCGCTCTGCGGGTTGGAGGCGTGCATGGGGATCATCATGTTGTCCGTCCAGTGCATGACGCCCTCCTGCGGCACCACGAACTCGAGGTTCGGGTAGCCGCTGGCGCGGGCCTGGAACACGTCGCCCGACCAGGCCTGCGAGATCCAGATCTCGCCGCTCTCGAGCGCATCGATGTAGCTCTGGTCGTAGTAGCGCCGGACGATGCCCGCGTCCTTCTGGGCCTGGAGCGCCTCACCCGCGCGGTGCCAGTCGTCGACGGTGGAGCTCGTGATGTCGGCGCCGAGGTAGAGCAGGCCGGCGCTTCCGAAGTCGTTCAGGTCGGTCATCATCCCGACCCGGCCCTTGAAGGCCGGGTCCCACAGGTCGTGGATGCTCGTGATCTTGCGCTTGGTCTTGCTCGGGTCGTACGCGATGCCGGTGAACCCCGACTGCCAGGCGACCGTGTACTTGTTACCGGGGTCGTAGGCCGGGCTCTTGACGAGCGGGCTCGCATACGTGGCGAAGTTTCCGAGCTGCGAGTGGTCGAGCGGGACGAGCCAGCCGCCCTTCACGAGCTGGGTCAGCTGCCAGCTGTTCGTCAGCACGACGATGTCGTATCCGGTGGGCCGTCCGCTGGACAGGATCGGGGTGATCCTGTTCGCGAAGTTGGCGTTGTTCTTGATGATCTCCTCGTACGTCACCATGACGCCCGATTGGCGCGAGAACTCGTTCAGCGTGGGCCTGTCCTTCAGCCAGTTTCGGTAGTCGATGTAGAGCGGCCAGTTCGCGAAGACGAGCTCGCCGGTCGCCTTCTGGGCCCGCCACCATGCGGGGTCGCCGACCTGCGGCGGCGGCGACTTCGCGGTGCTTCCGCACGCAGCGGCGAGAGGGGAGAGCGCCAGGGCGCCCGCCGCGCCGCGCGCGAGCAGGTCGCGCCGGGAGAGACGGCGCTGGGTCATCCCACGGATCAGGGAGGGGTCATGCACGGGCTACCTGAACACCACCAGTGCCGTGACGACCAGCACCCACGCGAGGGCGATGACCGCCGGAATGATGAGCGCCGACGCGGAGAGCCCGGTGAACGACAGGCGCAGCTCGGTGCCCCACACCGGCAGGCCCGTCTCCTCGGTCCGCGATCGCCGCATCAGCCTGACGATGACGAAGAGCAGCGCCAGCGCGAGCAGCCCGCCCGCCGAACCGACGATCGCCTTCTTCTGGGTCGCGTTCAGCCCGCTCGAGCTCGAACTCGCCGGCTGGACTGCGGGGGCGCTCGGAGCTGCCGCCGGAGGCGGCGCGTTCAGGTCGGGCACGGGGACGGACCCGGTGCTTCCGACCTTCACCAGCGCACCCGTCGAATCGGAGACGAAGATCGTGTAGCAGTACGCGCTCCCGGCCTTGACCGTCCCGTCGATCAGGTGGTTCGTCGCCGAATGGGCGCCGATCGGCGTTCCGTCGGCCGACCCGGTCGGGCAGGCGGAGCCGTCGCCACGGTACGCGAAGACGTGGGCCGGCTGCACCCCGGACGGGTCGGTCCAGGTGACGTAGACCTGGTTCGTGGTCACGACCACGCTCATGTGGTTGGGTGCCGGCTGGTAGCCGCGCGCCGTCGCGTCGGCGAACGCCGCCATGGGCAGCGCGCCGAGCAGAACGAACAGCAGCCCGAGTACGGCCGCTGCCCTCCGTGTGAGTACAAGGCAGCCTGTCATCCCCCAACCATTACCAGCGTACCCATGGTCTGAAATGGCGTCAATACGCACGAAGGAGGGTGGAACATCGTGGGGTTAACCGCCCATCGCCCGCGAGCCACCTCCATCGCGGGCGGCGAGCTCCGCGGCGATCATGGCCCCCATGTTCCGAAACCCCGTCATCGTGTGCCTCACCCTCGCCGTCATCGTCGTCGTCGCGACGCTCGCCGAGGCCGTCGTCGTACTCACCTCGCGCCGCCGCCGCAGAATCGCCTGGTAATCGCAGGCAGCGCCCGGACGGGTGTTTACTGTGCTGTATTCGGGGTACCCGGTAAAGGTTGTGTTCGGGAACCCCGCGAGGGCTTGCACCTGCCTCGCGAACGCGGCAAAACGAGTGACGTGGAATCTGCGTGGGGGCATGAGACGGCGCCGGTGACCGAGTGGGGTCACAACGGCGACCTGTCGGGACCGGCGGTCGTCGCGGCTCCGGCGCGACCGATCTCGGAGGCAGCCCACATCGACGAGCTCCCGCGCCTCACGCGCAACCAGCGGTCGGTCATGGACTGGCTCGCCGAGGGCCGCGACGTCAGCCTGCGCGACCTGGGCCAGCGCCTGCCGCGCGCGCCGATCACCGTCAAGTCGCTCTTCCACCGCGGCCTGGTCGGCTATGGCCAGCGGTGGGACGAGGCGGACGGCACGTCAGACCTCGACCGTACCGTCCGCCTGACGCCGCGAGGCAGGACCGCGATGGACCTGCTCGAGGCGCGCGACCACGAGTCCGACTAGGCCTCGCGGACTAGAGACTCGATCGCCGTACGAAGAGCCCCCGGCCGAGGAAGCCGGCGACGATCGCCACAACGAGTGCGATGAGCAGCACCCAGAAGGCGACCTTCACCGCTCCCCAGACGCCGAAGATGAGCACGGCGAGGATGAGAAGTAGGAGAAGCCACATGCGCCTTCAGGTGCCCGGGACGGTCGCCGTGTAAACCCCGTGGGCCAGGCCCCGGTGGTTCGCCGCCTCGATCCGCGCGGATACCATCGACGCCCCTTGCGCCGCCTCATCGCGCTCGTCTCGCTGCTCGTCGCCGTCGACCTCGCCATGTGGTCGGCGATCGTGCCGCTCCTCCCCTACTACCGCTCCGAGCTCGGGCTGACCAAGGTCGAGTCGGGATGGCTCGTCGCAGCGTTCAGCATCGCCGTGGTGGCGACGTCGATCCCGCTCGGCCACCTCGCCGACCGCATCGGCGCCCGGCGGGTCGTCGCGGCCGGCGCCGTTGCGATGGCGGTCGCGACGCTCGGCCTGGGGTTCGCCGGCTCGTTCTGGGCGCTCCTCGCAGCCCGCGCCGTTCAGGGCGTCGGCGACGCCGCGGTCTGGGGAGCAGGGGTGGCGTGGGTGGCCGCCCGGGCCCCCGTCGGGAGCCGGGGCCAGGCGGTGAGCTTCTCGAACGCCGCGGCGATCGTCGGCGTCATCGCCGGCCCGTTCGTCGGCGGCATCGCCACCAGCACGTTCGGGATCCGGCCGACGTTCGCGGCCGTCGCCGCGGTGTCGCTCGCGCTGGCCGGGTGGGCGCTCGTCGAGCCCGACGCGAGGGCCGCCGCCGAGCGCCGCATCGGGGTCCGCGCGGCGATCACAGCCGCGCTGTCGGAGTCGCTCATCCTCGCGAGCGTCATCATGATCCTGGCGGTGGCCGTCATCGGCGGCGCGCTTCAGGTGCTCGTGCCGCTCCACCTCTCGGCCGTCGGCGTCGAGCGGTCGGGAATCGGGGCCGCGTACTCGGTCGGCGCGATGCTCGGCGCGGTCGCGATCCTCGCCACCGGCCGGCTCGGCGACCGGGTGGGCCGAATCCCGCTTGCCGCGGCCGCCTGCACGATGCTGGCGGTGCTGAGCGGGCTGCTCACGCTCCCGCTGAGCGCGGCGCTCGTCGTCTGCGTGGTGATCGCCGCCGGGCCGGTGCAGTCGGTCCTCTACGCCGTCGGGTACCCGCTGAGTGCCGACGGCGCCGACCGCGCGCGGCTCGGGCACGGGATCGCGATCGGGATCGTGAACCTCACCTGGGGCATCGGCGCGGTCGTCGGCCCGATCGCCGGGCCCGGGATCGCCCAGGCGGTCGGCGACCGGGCCTCGTACGCGTTGCTCGCCGTCCTCGCGGCGCTGGCGGC
>JBOHBE010000005.1:0-20650 GCA_050698235.1 Gaiellales bacterium | reverse complement strand
ACGTGGTCGGGCGGCTCCTCGAGCGTCTTCAGGACGGCGTTCGACGCCTCCTTCGTGAGCATGTGCGCCTCGTCGACGATGTACACCTTCATGCGGCCGCGGGCCGGGCGCAGCGCCACCCGGTCGCGGATCTCGCGGATGTCGTCGATGCCGCGGTGGCTGGCGGCATCCATCTCGATCACGTCGATCGAGGTGGCGTCGTGGATGCTGCGGCACGACTCGCAGACCAGGCAGGGCGTGACCGTCGGGCCGCCCTGCTCGCAGTTGATCGACTTGGCCAGGATCTTGGCCATCGAGGTCTTGCCGGTACCGCGCGGGCCGGCGAACAGGTAGGCGTGCGCCACCCGGTCGAGCTCCACGGCGTTGCGCAGGGTCTGCACCACGTGAGCCTGCCCGACGACCTGGCCGAAGTCCTGGGGGCGGTGGGTGCGGTAGAGGGCAGACACAGACGTAGATTGTAGAGCGACCGTGCACCCGCCTTCGAGGCCTCGAACCCGGACGGTGTCAGTGACGCCGGCTCCTTCCAGGCTGGCCCACGGCACCCGGGTGGCGATGCTTAGCGCTGCTTCCTTCCGGACCTGACGCGGTTCACAAGTCTCCGTTGCGTGGGACCTGGCGATCGACGCGGAGCGCGCCGGCCCTGATCCCGAACCCGGCACCCCTCAGGACGGGGATTCGGCCCGGCTAGAGCGGATTGCCGGAGAAGGGTACCGCTAGCTCCCCGCTTAGCACGGTCGTCGTGATCGTATCAGGCAGGTGCGGCCGAGCGTTCCTCGGCCTCGCGCAGGCGGCGGGCCAGGATCTTGGCGATCTTGACCGCGATCGACGGGTGCTGCTCGAGCAGCGGCGTGAACTGCCAGGCCGTGATGCCGAACACGCGAAGCGGCGACTCGGCGACGACGCTTGCCGTGCGCCGGCCGCCCTCGTCGAGAAGCGCCACCTCGCCGAACGACGCCCCCGGGCCGATCGTTCCGCGCCGCTGGCCAGAGACCTCCACGCGGGCCGTCCCGTCGGCGACGACGAAGAACCCGACGCCGCCCTCGCCCTCGCCGACCACGGTGTCGCCGGTGTCGAATCGGCGCTCCTTCGCGGCGTTGGCCACGGCCTCCAACTCGCGGTCGGACAGATCGTCGAACAGGGACACACGGCGCAAGATGTCGATTCGCTCGTCGGGCATACCCCAAACCTCGTTTCGGGTTGAACGTGCCGGCGCGAGCCTACCATCCCGATGCCCGTCCGGATAGAGACGGTGGCATACTGCACCGGCCCCGGAGAGGTGTCCGAGTTGGCTTAAGGAGCGCGACTGGAAATCGCGTAACGGGGGCTTTCCTCGTTCGCGGGTTCGAATCCCGCCCTCTCCGCTCATGCTCGTCCTGAGCAGGCGCGATGTCGAAGCGGCACTCGATCCCGACCGGCTGGTCGACGCCGTCGCGGCCGCGATGGCCGACATGAGCGCGGGGAACGGGTCGTTCCCCAACCGGACAGCGGCGGACGTCGCCGAGGTCGGGGGAGCGCTGATCGCGATGCCCGCATATCTCGCAGGGGCGGGCGCGCTCGCGGCCAAGCTCGTCGCGATGTTCCCCGCGAACGCTGCCATGGGCCTTCCGACCCACAAGGCCATCGTCGCCGTCTTCGACCCGGCCACGGGTGCGCCCGAAGCGTTGATGGACGGCGAGGTCGTGACGGCGATGCGGACGGCGGCCTGCTCGGCGCTCTCGGTGCGGCTGCTCGCCCGCGAGGACGCGGCGGTGCTGGCGGTGATCGGGACCGGGGTGCAGGCCCGGGCCCATGTCGACGCGGTCAGGCGCGTGCGCCCGATCCGCGAGGTACGGATCGCCGGCCGCGACGCGGGCCGTGTCCAGGAGCTCGCCGGGTCGCTGGGCGGCGTCGCCGCGGCGTCGTACGAGAGCGCGCTCGCGGGCGCCGACATCGTGTGCTCGTGCAGCCACTCGCCCGACCCCGTCGTTCGGGGCGAGTGGCTCGATCCGGGAACGCACGTCACGTCGGTCGGGTTCAACCCGGCGGGGCGCGAGGTCGACGCCGACGCGGTGGCCCGGGCGCTCGTCGTGGTCGAGTCGCGGTCCGCGGCTCTCGCACCGTATCCGTCCGGGTCGAACGATCTCGTCTGGGCGATCCGAGACGGCGTGATCGGCCCCGACCACATCCACGCCGAGATCGGCGAGCTGGTCTCGGGTGCCCGGCCGGGCCGGACCGCGCCCGATCAGGTGACGCTCTACAAGTCGGTGGGCGTCGCCGCCCAGGACGCCGCCGCCGCTGCGCTCGTCCTCGCGGCGGCTCGGGAGCGGGGCCTCGGTGTCAACGTCGAGGTGTGATCCCTCGGGGTAGACTGCGCGTCCCGGGGCGCATAGCTCAGCTGGGAGAGCGTCCGCTTCACGCGCGGAAGGTCACAGGTTCGAGCCCTGTTGCGCCCACTCGGCACGGCGATCTACGGATTGCGGAAACCCCGCTTCAGGCCGGGCTGGGGCGGCGGCGATCGGTGCGAGCGAGCAGCGGCAGGCTGACGATCGTCACGAGCAGGAGCGCACCTGCCGAGCCGACGAGCGTGCGGCCTACGGCGCGGCCGAGGAGCCTGTTCGGCTCCATCTGGCACAGCGTGCGGACGTGGTGCGCGCCGGTGGCGGAGTCAGACGAACGCACGAGGTAGCAGGCGCGGTGGTTCGGCGGATGGCGGTACACGTACATCCCCGTCCCCACCATCGTGACGGCGACGACGACACCCGCCAGCAGGCCGATCCGCCACCGCCGGCCGGGGCGGGCGTGCATCCGAAGCAGCGGCACCGCCGCCAGGCAGACCGCGCCGATCGCCAGGGACACGAAAAGGACGCGGGCGTTGGGCGAGTACGGCCGCAGGTAGTACGGGTTCTGGAGGGCATCCCAGACTCCCATGGTCGGATCCGGCCGGTCCAGGTAGACACGGGCGATGCCGGCCGCGAATGCGGCGCTCGCGAGCCCACCCACGAACCCGGTCAGCCTCCAAGCCATCCCTTCCAGGCTACCCGCCTTGTGCACACCGCACAACGACCGATCGTGGAGCGGGGCGGCCGCGGTATCGTCGCGGCATGACAATCGACAAGACCGGGCGGACGAGCGGGGGGATCCTGCTCTGGCGCCTCCGCGACGGCGAGCTCGAGGTGCTCCTCGCGCATCCGGGCGGGCCGCACTGGGCCAGGAAGGACAACGGCCACTGGACGATCCCCAAGGGAGAGGTCGAGGCGGGCGAGGCGGTCGCCGACGTGGCGCGGCGCGAGTTCGCCGAGGAGACGGGCCACGAGGTGCCGGCCGGCCCCGCCGTCGAGCTGGGTGAGATCCGGCAGAAGTCCGGAAAGCGGGTGCTCGGATGGGCCGTCGAGGGCGACCTGGACCCCGCCGCCGCCGTCAGCAACACGTTCGAGCTCGAGTGGCCGCCGCGCTCGGGCCGGATGCAGTCGTTCCCCGAGATCGACCGGGTGGAGTGGTTCGGTCGCGACGAGGCGCGCCGGCGGCTCAAGGCGGCGCAGGTCCCGTTCCTCGACCGGCTCGACGCCGCCCTCGCCGACAGGAGCTAACCGTCCCAGGCCGGCGGTAGACCGGGCTCCAGGGAGAAGCCCGGGCCTACGTGCGGCTAGCGGGTGGCGCAGACGGCGACCGCGGCTGACGTGATGTCGCCCTCGGTGCTGTTGTTCACGAACGCGTGCCACCTGTGCCCTGACTTGAACGAGCCCGGGAAGTTCACGAAGACGCTCTGCGAGCCGGAGAAGACGCCGCCGCTGATCGGAACCGTCGGCGCCGGGCACGAGGCGAAGCCGCCGGCCTCGAGGCCGTGGGTGACGGCGAAGGGCTTGCCCTTGACCACGCGGTAGCCGTGCATCTTTCCGCACACCGCGATGGCCGCGATCGTCGCATCAGCCGTGCTCCCATTGTTCTGCCTCACGACCCATGTCTGGCCCTTCGGTGCGGTGCCGTTCATGTTGGCGTCGGTGCTGGTGGAGCTCGTGATGCCCCCGCCACCGAGCGGCCGCGTGCCGCTCGGGCACGTGGCGACGGCCTTCGACTGCGTTCCGGGCGGGTTCGCGACCTCGTGCGACTCGACCACCCGGTAGCCCTTCGGCCGCTTCGCGCAGACGGCCGTCACTGTGAACGTGGAACCAAGCGTGCTCGAGTTCTTGACCGCGCCGCCCCAGATCGGCCCGAGCGGGCCTGACGCCGAGACGTTCACGCGCAGATCGGGCGACGACCTGACGAAGACCCCTCCGCCGATCGGGACGGTGCCCTTCGGACAGCGGACGTGTCCGCCGGACTCGATGCCGGCCGTCGCGGCGAACGACTTCGAGACGAGGGTGTACCCGGCCGGCTTCGACCGGATGGCGTGCGGAGCGGCTGCTGAGGCGATTGCCGCGCCGGCGAGCGTCGCCACACATGCGCCGATCACCGCCCCCGCCGAGACGAGGCGTGCGTGCTTCATATGGGTGGATCTCCTTCTGCGTGAGAGCGCCGTGGCCCAAGCGGGCGCGTGAGGTGTGCGTTCGTTAGTCCGCGAATACGGTAGGGACACCCGGCCGGATTCGCATGACGAGATCCCGCTCACTTTTTCGGGCGGCGCGGGCCGGCCGGTGGTCAGATCTGACCAGGCGGTCAGTCCGCCGCGGGCCACTCGTCGTCGCCGTAGAACTCCGGCGCGACAGCCTCGGTGGCGGCCCGGACGCGGGCGATCTCTGCCGGCGTGAGCCGTGTGTGCCAGGCGCGTGCGCTCGCCGCGCTGTCGCGACGAAGCTCGTGGATGACGCCCTGCGGCGCCTCGGCGGGGTTGCCGGCCCGTGTCATGTCGGCCACATACGCCTCGACGGTGGCGGTGAGCTCCAGGCCGAGGCGGTCCGCGAGATCGTGAAATCCGGCGATCGGGGCGTCGGAGAGATCCTCGTGGCGGACGAAGACCCAGTTGGGGTGGTCACGCCGGTATCCCGCGATGACGGTGTGGATCACGGTCCAAAGAAGCGCGGCCTGGTCGAGGATGTCGCCCGGGCGTCGAGCCATCGCCGCGATGTCGTCGACGAGGTCGGGCACGAGGTCGTCGACGAGCCCCGGCTGCGCGAGGAATCCCGAGAAGTCGTGCGTCCACCCGAGCCGGAGCATGCTCGCGGCATAGGCGGCCGGGTGGCGGATCGTCACGACCACCTGCATGTCGAACTCGCGTGCGAGCCACGGCGCGGCGAGCACAGCGATCGGATCCTTGATCAGCGGGCGCGAGCCGGCCCTGCGCCACCGGGTGAACCTCGCCGCGTCGCGGACCATCCGGCCGGCATCGCGGGCCGAGCGCAGGTCGCGGATCTCGTCCGCGTACGAGTACCGGAAGTCGAGCATCCGGCGGACGTCGCCGGCAAGTCGCCCATACGGGTCCGCCCGGACGTAGGTGAACCAGTCGGGCGTCGGCGCGCGGAAGATGCCGTGGCGGTGGCGCGGGCTGAACGGCTCGTAGATCAGGGCGACGCCGGGCGTGCGGGCCAGGGTGTCGCCCACCCACGTCGTGCCCGACCGGTTGATCCCGGTGACGAGGATGGGGTTCACCAGTCGCCGGGCCCGTAGAAGGCCGCCGCGATCGCCGCGGTGCCCTCCCGCACGCGGGCGATCTCGGCCGCGTCGAGCGTCCGCTTCCAGTTCCAGATGTGGGCCGCGCTGTCGCGCCGGATCGAGTCGGCGGTGCTCGCCTCGGCCGGGTTCGACGAATCGCTCGTCGAGGCGATGAGACCGTCCACGCGCCCGTCGCGCGGAACGCCGAGCCGGTCGAACAGGTCGTGGAACTGGGCGGCCGGCTGCCGGGAGATGTCCTCGAGCCGGAGGAGCGCCCACTCCGGGTGGCGCGTCCGGTACGTCGCGAGCGCGTGGTGGATCGCGTTCCACAGCAGAATCGCCTGGTCGACGATCTCCTGCTCGCGCGCCGCGAAGCGCTCGAGCTCGTCCGCGAACGAGGAGAGCCAGTCGCGCATCATGAGCGGCTGGGCCAGGAAGTCGCCGAACGGATGACGCAGGTGGAGCCGCTTGACGCTCGCCGCGAAGGCCGCGGGGTGGCGGACGAGCAGCACCGGCTCGGCTCCGAACCTGTCGTGGAGCCACTCGACCGAGAAGACGGCGATCGGATCCTTGAGCAGCGGGACGGCATGCCGGCGGCGGTTCTGGGCGAAGCGAGATGCGTCGCGCGCCATGCGGGCGGCGTCGCGCGGCCCTCGCAGCGCCGCCAGCTCGGCGCCGTAGGCGTAGCGCCATTCGAGCATCGCGGCGACCGGCCCGCGGACCGAGGCCTCGTTCTCGGGGCAGACGTATGGAAACCAGTGCGGGAACCGTGCGGCGCACGTCCCCGGCCGGTGGAGGATGCTGAACGGCTCCCAGACGTACCCCAGCGCGCGCGGCGAGGCGGCGAGCACCTGTCCGACCCAGCCCGTGCCGGAGCGGTGCGATCCCGTGACGAGGATGGGAGCCACGCGGGCAGTATCTCCGGTGACACGGGCCGGTCGCGTTGACACCGCCCGCGGCCCACCGGATACTCGGACAGCGTACGCATGCCGACCCTCACGCAACTGATCGCACGCCACGAGGGCGTGAAGCGCCGGGCCGTCGTGCCCGCCTATCGCGCCGTCGCCCGGGCCAACGTCTTTCTCCCGGGGCCGCGCGTGTTCGCAAACAGCTTCCCCAAGGGTGGCACCCACCTGCTCTCGGCGCTCCTGGGCGAGCTGCCGCGGATGATGTTCTCGGGCGTCCACCGCGCCGCCGGCGACTACTCGAGCGACGAGCTTCGGCCCGACGGCGCGAACCTCGACTGGGCAGCGCTGCGGCGGACGCTCGAGAGCGTGAACCGGGGCCAGTACGCCACGGGCCACTTCCCGCACGCCGCCGGGCTCGAAGAGCTCCTCGACGACCTCGGATACCGGACGCTCCTCATGATCCGCGACCCGCGCGACATCGTCGTCTCGGCCCAGTACTACGTGACGACGATGGCCGGCCATGAGCTGCACCGGCGCTTCGCCGAGCGCTACACCGATGCGAACGAGCGGATCGCCGCGACGATCACCGGGTTCCCGACCGACGAGTACGGCCGCGGCCAGGCGTCGATCGGCGAGCGGCTGGCGCGATTCGGGCCGTGGCTCTCGACGCCCGGGGTGCAGGTCGTGCGGTTCGAGGATCTGATCGGTGCGTCCGGAGGCGGCAGCCGCGAGACGCAGGAGGCGACCGTGGCCGGGGTGGCCCGGCACGTGGGGCGCGAGCACGCGCCCGAGCGGGTTGCGGCCGTCGCCGACCGCGTCTGGTCGGACAAGAGCTCGACGTTCCGGCAGGGGCGGGCCGGCGGATGGCGCGACCATCTCTCCCCGGAGCACATCCGCCTCTTCAAGGAGCATGCGGGCCGCGAGCTGGTCGAGCTCGGCTATGAGTCCGACCTTGACTGGTAGCGAAGCTCCGCGCCTGCGCCGCGCGCTTGGCGGCACGAACCCGCTCTCACGCTACCCGCGCGCCTACCTCTTCCTCGCACGACGTCGGTACGGGAGCCGCGTCCTCGGCCCCGACACCGACATCGTCATCGAGGGGTTCCCGCGCTCTGCGAACACGTTCGCCGTCACGGCGTTCGAGCTGGCGCAGGAGCGGCCCGTCACCGTCGCCCACCATCTGCACGTGGCGGCCCACGTCGTGCGCGCCGTCCAGGCGGACGTGCCGGTGATCGTGCTCGTGCGCGCGCCGGAGGATGCCATCGCGTCGGTGGTCGCCCGCAAGCCGAGCCTCGACCCGGCGGCGGCCGCCGCCGCATACTTGCGCTTCTACGAGGGCGTCGCGGGCGTTCTCGACGCCTGCGTCGTCGCCGAGTTCCGTCAGGTCGTCGACGACTTCGGCGGGGTCATCGAGAGCACGAACCGCGCGTACGGCACGACCTTCACGCCCTTCGAGCACACGGACGAGAACGTCCGCCGCTGCTTCGACCGCATCGAGGCCCAGAACCGCGACAGGTCGGCCGGTGGCCGGCTGGTCGAGTCGTCGGTCGCCCGCCCGTCCGACGAGCGCGCCCGGCAGGCAGAAGCAGCGCGGGGGCGCGTCGAATCGCTTCCCGCCGATGTGCGCTCCAGGCTCGCGCGCGTCTACGACACGACGGTCGAGCGCGCGGCGCCGTAGGCGGGCCTCGCTACTGCGCCAGCGCCAGCGGAAGCGGCGTGGCGGCCGCGCAGTAGCTCCGCGCCGTATTCGTGCCCTGCCCTTGGTAGCTCACCGAGTCGTCGAGGGTCCCACAGCCCGATCCGGCGACCTGGAGCAGCGACCGCAGAACCGACGAGTCGTCGTAGATGGCGCTCGTGTCGGTGCACCCGACCTGCGGGCATGCCGCGAGGACGCCCGCCGTACCCGCGGCGTCGATGCCGGGAACGATGAAGAGCGGCATGGGAGGGGCGACTCCGGCGTTGTCCACGGCGCCCGACTCGTCCCACGCGACGATGACGACCCCGTGCCTGCCCACGTCCCGGCGGATGCCGTCGAGGTTATTCGCGAGCCAGGTGTCCCCGCCGCGCGTCGCGCCCACGTCATCCGGGGCGCCGGTGCCGTTCGTGCACGCGGAGTTCGAGTTGTGCATGTCGTGGCACAGGCTGGGGATGATGAACGTGACCGTCCCGAACGTCTCGGAGCCGTCGAAGCTGACGGTCTGCTTGACGGTCGCGTTCGGCGTGTTGCCCGGGAAGTCGACCAGGTGGTTGGTGCACGCGGTGCCGTCCGGCGCGCTCGCGGGCGTCGTCCCGGGCACGACATGGGCGTCCGGCGTCTGATCCCAGACCATGAGCAGCGGATTGTGCTTGCGCGCGTAGAAGAGGTGCGGATCCGTCGCATCGCTCCACGCCGCCGTGGCGCACCGTGTGGCCGAGCCCGGGTAGTCCTCGGCGTAGACCCGGAACGACGCCGGGCCGCCCTCGATCACGCGGAAGATGTTGTACGGCGAGTCGGACGGGTCGCCTCCCGGCGTGTACCCGACGACGCCACCATTGGGGTCGGTGACGGGCGAGCACGACGGTGCGCCGGGAACGCAGTCGGGGAACACCGTGTCCTTGATGTTCGCGTCCGTGCCCATCGCCATCCACGCGTAGTCGCCGGCCGAGCCCTTCGCCCGGAAGCCGCGGTTGTTGCGGAACGACTGGAACATCCCCGACCTGCAGGCCAGCGTCCCGGTCCCCTGGGGGTCGCCTGCGGGGTAGTCGCACGACGGGTTCCCCGGGGCCGCGCTGAGGGCCTCCGGGAGGATCGTGCCGTTGATGTACGGCGCGTGGCCCGAATCACCGACGATCTCGGTGTAGGCCCGGTTCTCCATCACGATCACGGCCACCCGCACCGGCTGCACCGGGGCGGCCGTCGCGGCACGCACCACGCCGCCGGGGGCGGTCAGCGCGATGCCGACCGCCATACACCCAAGGATCGTTCTCCGCACGGACGCTCTCCGTCGTTCGGGCGAGGTTCCCGGAGGCACCCACTGTCCCCCCGATCCTCCCGCTGACCGGGTCAACGCTACACGCGGTTTGTGAGAACCGCCAGTGTCAGCGCGCCGCGGAGGCGGCGACGGTGTCGTAGCGCCCGGACGCGACCATCTGGTCGTAGATCCAGCGGTAGGTGCGCTCCATACCGTCGCGCAGAGTGATCGACGGCTCCCACCCCAACCGCTCGAGGATGAGCGTGTTGTCGCTGTTTCGGCCGCGGACGCCCTGGGGCGCGCTGAGGTCGTAGCGTCGCTCGACCTCGATCTCGGCGATCTCCTCGACGATCGACACGAGCTGGTTGATCGTCACGAGCTCGGAGCTGCCGATGTTCAGGGGCTCGGTCACGTCGCTCGAGGTCAGAAGCTGGGATCCGTGCACGCAGTCGTCCACGTACATGAAGCTCCGCGTCTGCTCGCCGTCGCCCCAGATCTCGATGGCGTGCGAGCCGCTCAGCTTGGCCTGGGCGACCTTGCGGCAGATCGCGGCGGGCGCCTTCTCGCGGCCGCCGTCGTAGGTGCCGGACGGCCCGTAGACGTTGTGGTAGCGGGCCACGCGGGTCGCCATGCCGAAGTCCTCGCGGAAGTGGCGGCACATGCGCTCGCTGAAGAGCTTCTCCCAGCCGTACCCGTCCTCGGGCATCGCCGGGTACGCATCCGCCTCGGCAAGTGCCGTGACGTCCGGGGACGTCTGGTGCTCGGCGGCGTAGACGCAGGCCGAGGACGAGAAGAAGAAGCGCTCGACCTCCTCGTCGCGCGCGGCCATCAGCATGTGGGTGTTGATGAGGACGGAGAGCATGCAGAGGGCCTTGTGGGTCTCGATGAACCCCATCCCGCCCATGTCGGCCGCCAGGTTATACACCCGGCCGGCGCCGGCGACCGCCCGCTTGCAGGCGTCGAGACTGGACAGGTCGAGGACCATGTTCTCGGCGTCCGCCGACACCTGATACCACTCGTCGAGCGGCTTCTGGTCGACCGCACGCACGCGCATCCCGCGCTGCACGAGGTCGCTCACCAGATGGCCTCCGATGAATCCGCCGCCGCCGGCGACGAGCACGATGTCCTTGGTCATTCCGTTCCCCCCCACACAGATCGCTTCCGGTCGTTCATCTACGAGGCCACCGCTCTCGTCGGCTCGACCGTCGCTGCTGCCGCCTTGTGCGGATCGGGGCTCAGGCGGTTGATCGGAGAGACGAGGGTCAGCTCGCCGTCGACCACTTCGAAGATCGTGGCCGATCCCGTCGGCAGCTTGAACTGCCAGTCGCCGATCGACGGGCCGGCGACGCGCAGCACGGCGAGCCGCACCATCGCGCCGTGCGTGACGGCAGCGATCGACTCCCCGGCGTGGCGCCGGCCGATGTCCCGGAGCGCCTCCACGATGCGGTCGGCGGCGGCGGCGAGGCCCTCGCCGTCCGGGCAGACGGCCCGCTCGGGATCCTCGGCGTAGATCCGGAACGCCTCCGCGTCGTGCGCGGCGCACTCCTCCTTGGTGAGGCCCTCCCACACGCCGTAGTCCAGGTTGGTGAGACCTTCAACGTCGTCGACGCGCTGGAGGCGTGACGCAGCGGCGATCGCGATCGCGACCTCGCGAGCGCGGGCCAGCGGGCTCGTGTACGCAGCCGCCAGTCCGATGTCCGAGAGCTGCCGTGCGCTGGCGAGCGCCTCGGCGCGGCCGACGGCGTCCAGCGGCACCTCGAGCCTGCCTCGGAACCTGACTTCTGCATTCATGACGGTGCGACCGTGGCGTACCAGATAGATCCTGGCCCGCCCGGCCTCCCCGCCCTTCGGGAGTCCCCCTCCAGCGTTCATACAATGCACCTCGCGAGACCGTGATGGTTGGCTACGTGATCCCGAGTGTGGCTGCGGTTCCTGAGTCTGTCAACCCTGTTGGGGCGTCCCACAGGCCCTCCACAGGGTGACAGATTCCCCCAGCCCACCTGGGGTTCCCATGGCACAGCGTAACCCGAACTCCGGGCGGCCGGGTTGACACCGCACGGAGCCTGGCGGAGACTCGGGCGTGTCGATCGAGAGTCAAGGCCCGCCGACCGTCGTCTTTCTGCACCTGGGAAAGACCGCCGGCGCGACGCTTCGGCGGATCCTCCGGCGAAACGTGCCCCGCTCGCGGACGCTGGGCCTCAAGAACCCGGCCTCCGCGCCCAACGGCTTCCTGAGCGCGATCCCGATCGAGCGATTCGCGGAGCTTTCCGCCGCCGAGCGTGAGCACCCGCGGCTGATCATGGCGCACATGGTGTTCGGGATCCACGAGCACATCCCACGCCCGGCGACCTACATCACGCTCCTTCGCCACCCGGTCGCCCGGGCGCTCTCGGGGTACAAGAGCGCGCGCTACTGGCCCGGGCACAGGTTCCACGAGGTGGTGGCGGGCCAGGACATGGACATGCCGGCCTATCTGCGAAGCGGCCTCGCGCTCGAGCTCGACAACAGCCAGACACGGGCGATCCTCGCCGACACGACGACGCCTTACGGGGCGTGCACCCAGGAGATGCTCGACCGGGCGTGCGCGGTCGCCGACGAGTGGTTCTCGGTGGTCGGGATCGCCGAGCGCTTCGACGAGTCGCTGCTCGCCCTGCGGCGGTCGCTGGAGTGGACACGGCTGTCGTACGTGAACGCGAACGTGTCGCGGCGCAAGATCGCCCGCTCGGCCGTGCCCGACTCGACGATCCGCATGATCGAGGAGCAGAACTGGGTCGACCTCGGGCTCTACCGGTACGCCGAGCGGCGGCTCGACGAGGCGCTTGCCGGCCCGGCGGCGTTGCAGGAGCTCGCGCGGCTCCGCCGCCTCAACACCGCCTACCGGCCGTGGGGCGCGCTCACGTACACGCTGCCGAAGCGCGTTCGCTCGAGCCTCGGCGGCTGAGGCTCCGACTCGGCCCGTTCACTCGCCGGGCGCCGCAGGGGCCCCCGCGAGCGGGCTCGGCGGGATCCCTGGGAACGGCCAGATCTCGAGGCCGTGCACCGAGTTTCGGACGTCCATCGTGACGTTGATCGACTTGATGAGCTCCGGCGGATCCCAGCGAAAGAGGTTGATCGTCGCCGGCGACGAGCCCTGGATGATCAGGTTCTCGCCCGCCTCGGCAATCCCGCGGCAAAAGCCCTGGTAGGCGTGGTCGCGGGGCACGTTCGCGAACTCGAGCTTGTCGTTGTCATAGAGCGGCACGAACCAGGTCTTCTGGATCCGGCCCCGCATGTCGGTGAACATCATGCGGTGGGTCGGCGAGTGGTTCATCAGGAGCCCGCCGCGGAACGGGTGGGCGTTGTGCGACTCGAACGGGATCCGTGCGAAGCGGCGCATGCGCTGGTCGCGGATCGCGTAGATGTGCCCGAGGCCGCCGCCGGCGACGTACAGGCTGCCGTCGTCCCACCATGGGAAGCTGGGATGGGCGGTGTCGCCCTTCGGGGGGCCGTCGTCGCCGCCCGGGTCGAACACGGTCAGCGTCGGGCGCGGCCGGAACTGGAACCCCTCGCGGTTCTTGCGCCGCAGCTTGCGGCGGAGGGGAGAGTACCGGATGCAGTACCCGGCCGAGAACCGCTCCTCGGCGATGTCATATTCGAGGATCGTGTCGTACCCGACCGAGCCGAGGAACAGCTTGCCGCCGCCCGTGTTGATCTCGTGGCAGTGGCGCAGGTACGGGTTCTTGATCGAGCCGACCAGGCGGAAGCCGGGGTCGTACACGAAGATCTCGTCGGCCGCGGCGAGGTACATCCGGTCCTCCCAGAAGGCGATCCCTCGCAGCCCGCGGTCGCCTCCCCGCTGGGACAGGTCGATCGTCTGATCGTCCCAGTCGATCATCTGCGTCAGCTGCTCCGTCTCGAGGTCGAGGAGGTAGACGCCGCCGTGGCTCTCGAGCTGCTGCGTCGAGCGGACGACCGAGCTGAAGACGATGGTGGGGAGGCGCGTAGGATTCAGTTGCATGTTGTGCAGTCTACGTGGGAACGCGCACGATTGAACCGGTTCACAACCGCTGCAAACTGGCGTATCTTGACAGTTTCCTGATGTTCCCCTAACCTAGACGGGACTCATCCTCGGGGCCAGGGGGACCGTGCAGCGTTGGCGCCGGGGCGGGCACTTTCGTCTCGACAAGGGAGCAGCGGCGACCGGAGCGTTACGCACGCGGGGGATCCTTGTTGCCGTCACCGTCTGCATGGCGGTGCTGGCGACGTCCGCGATGGCGGCGGGGACGAATCTGCTCACCAACGGCGACTTCGAGGCCGCGGGCGGTTCGCTGACCGGCTGGAAGGGCCAGAACGCCACCCTGGCGCTCGCGCCCGGCGACGCGAGCGCGAACGCCGCGCGGGTGACGCGCACGGGATCGACCGGCACGTACGCGATCAAGACGTCCGCCGACGTCGTGTCGAACGCCGGCGCGGGCGACGTGTACAGCTCCGACGGGCGGTTCAATGCGCCGGCTGGCAAGAGCGTCTGCTTCAAGGTGAAGGAGTCCGGGACGACGTCGAAGACGGTCACAGGGTGCACCACCGGCACCGGCGGCTGGGCGACGCTGGCTGAACTGAACTACACCGTCGTGTCCACGGGTGACACCCTCGCGTTCTTCGTCGAGCAGAAACAGGCTGTTGCTGGCGACTCCTTCCTGGTCGACAACCTGAGCTTCTCGACGAACGGATCCACGATCGCACCGCCGACGAACCTCCAGGCCACGGGGACATCTCCGACCGAGATCGACCTCACCTGGAACGCCTCGACGACGCCGACGGTGACCGGCTACCACGTGTTCAAGGACGATGGGTCGCAGCCGTTCGCGACGGTGAACGCCCCGTCGCACGCGTTCGAAGATCTCACCGTCCTGCCCGCGACGACGCACCACTACATGGTCACCGCCTTCGACGCAAACGGCGAGTCGGTCGCCTCGAACCAGGCCGTCGCGACAACCCCGTCGGAGGGCGGAGGCGGCGGCCTCATGATCGCTGCGGCCGGCGACATCGCCTGCGCCTCCAACACCCCGACGGCCACCAAATGCCACCAGCAGGGGACCGCGAACCTGATCCTTTCGCGTCTCTCCCAGCTCGACTCGGTGTTCACGCTCGGCGACAACCAGTACCCGTGCGGCGCGATCGAGAACTTCAACGCCTACTACGACAGGGCCTGGGGCGCGTTCCTGAACAAGACCCACCCGACGATCGGCGACCAGGACATCGGCGCGTCGTCGTCGTGCGACGGCAAGCCCCAGAACGGCTACTTCCAGTACTTCGGTGCGCGGGCACAGCCGAACGGGGCAAGTGGCTACTACTACGTCGACCTGTCGGACGGCAACGGCGCCAACTGGCGCGTGATCGACCTGAACGGCAACTGCCCGACGACCTCGTGCGCGGTGGGGTCGCCGCAGGAGCTGTTCTTGAAGAACGCGATCAACACCACGCCGAGCGGCAGCTGCATCATGGCGATGTGGCACCAGCCGTTCTTCAGCGGCTCGAGCCTGAACGGGCACTCAGCGTATAAGCCCTTCTGGGACGACCTGTACGCGGCCCACGCGGCTCTCGTCCTGAACGGCCACGCCCACTACTACGAGCGCTACAAGCCGCAGAACCCGGCCGGGGCGGTCGATCCCGCCAACGGCATCACCGAGATGATCGTCGGCACCGGCGGGATCAACCACGGCTCGGCGAAGGTCATCTCGCCCAACACCGCCGTCTACAACAACCAGAACTGGGGCGCGATCTTCCTCACGTTGAACTCGGCTTCCGTCGACTGGCAGTTCGTGAACGAGGCCGGGCAGACGGTGGACAGCGGCACGCGCTCCTGCACGCGCCGGCCCTAGCTGCCCCGCAGCCGAGTCCCGGTGGGTGACGGAACCCCCAATCCCATGTACCCTCGGGCTATGTGGCTGAGCGGTTGCTCCATCGTGCCCGAGGGGGCGCCGCTACCGGCGCCGCGCACCGCCGGATGACGGCGTCCGAGCCCGGCGCGGTCCGGCTGGCCGCGACATCTCCGGGGCGTGCCATCCGCCGCCGGCTCGTGCGCAGCTCGGCCACGGTGTTCGTGGCGATGACGATCGGGACGGTCACCACCCTGATCCTGAACGCCATCCTCGCGCGCGTCCTCGGACACGGTCAGCTGGGTGAGTACTTCCTCGTGTTCAGCATGGTGATGATCGGCTCAGTGGTCGGCCAGATGGGCCTCGACCGCACCGTCGTCCGCCTTGTGGCGGCATCGCGTGCAACCGCGGAGGGAGGCCGTGCCCGGCGCGCGGTCCGGATCACCTTCGTGCTGGGGGTGCTCGCCTCGTCCGCCGTGGCCCTGGTGTTCGTGCTCGGACTCGGCAACTTCATCGCCATCCACATCTACCACTCCGAGGCTGTGGCCGGCGTCGTGGGGCTCGCCGCGGCCTGGGTGCTCGTGAAGTCGCTCCTGGCGCTCACCGCCGAGTCGTTTCGCGGGTTCAAGCGCTTCTGGCCCGCCACGATCTTCAACGGCCTTGCGGTCGACTCGATCCTCGTTCTCGCGTTCGGGGCCTGCTGGATCGCAGGCGTCCGGCCGACGCTCGGCGAGGCGGTCGGGATCAGCGTCGCCGCGACGGCGGTCGCGCTCGTCGCCGGCCTCGTGCTGCTCCGCCCGAACGTCTCGCGACTCACACACGAGGGAAGCGTCGGGACGCGCGAGGTGGTCTCGATCTCATGGCCGCTCCTGGTGACGAGCCTCGCCAGCTTCGGCGTCGGCACCGGCGTCGACCTGTGGGTCGTCGGGCATTTCCGGCCGGCGAGCGACGTCGCGTTGTACGGGGCCGCCTACAGGCTCGTCTTCTTCGTCGCGACGGGCTTCATCATCGTCTCGCAGGTGGTCCCGCCGATCATCGCCGAGCTCTATGCGCGCGGCGAGAAGCGCGAGCTCGAGAACGCGCTTCGCAGCATCTCGACGCTCGCGGGCATCCCGGCGGTCATCGTCCTGCTCGTCTTCCTGGCGGCCGGGCCGTTCGTGATGCAGCTCGTGTACGGGCCGTTCTTCCGGCAGGGCGCCACCGTGCTCGCGATCCTGAGTGTCGCCCGCCTCGTCGCCGTCTGCACCGGATCGAGCGGAGCGACGCTCATGATGACCGGCCACCAGCGGACGATGATGACGCTGACGCTCGCGACCGGTGCTCTGAGCCTCATCGCCGAGATCATGCTGGCGCCCACCTACGGCATCACCGGGGTCGCGGTGGCGACGTGCGTCGCGCAGATCCTCCAGAACTTGCTCCAGCTCGCGTTCGCGCGCATCCGCGTCGGTATCTGGACGCACGCGCGGTTCTCGCTCGAGCCCGTCCGGGAGCTGGTGCGGGGGTGAGCCGGTAGTGATGCGTCAGGATCGTGCCCGTGTGCTGCGCTGGGCTGCGATGACGCGGCGCCGGCATCGGGCCGCGGGGTCGGTGCTGCGCGCGACCGTGCCGCTGCTCCCGGCCGCGCCGCGGCCCGAGCGGCCGATCTTCATCCTGGGCTCGCCGCGCTCGGGGACGACGATGCTCTTCCAGCTCCTCGACCGGTCCCGATCGGTTGCGTCGCTCGGCTACGGCAGCCAGTTCATCTGGGAGATGTACCGTCGCCGCGAGATCGCAGTCGGCCGGTCACATGCGGCCGGGCCGGAGGACATCACCGGCAGCGAGCGCCGCGTCGTGAGCTGGACGATCGACCGCGTCGCCGGCGACATGCCGTACCTCGACAAGTTTCCGCGCATGGTGCTGCGGGCGGAGTACCTCGCCGCCCTCTACCCCGACGCGCGGTTCGTGTCGATCGTCCGCGACGGCCGGTCGGTTGTGTCATCGCTCATCACCGGCTGGAACGCCGAGGGGAAGTTCGGCCAGGGGACCACCCTGCCGGTGCCGCTCCAGGTCGAGGGATACTCGGGGCGGGTGTGGCGCTTCATCCTCCCGCCCGGGTGGGAGGCGTACGCATCGGGCCGGACGCTGGCCGAGGTGTGCGCGTTCCAGTGGGCCGCATCCAACACGGCCCTGCTCGATGCCCATGACCGCCTGGGTCGTGAGCGGTTCTGCGAGGTCCGCTACGAGGACCTCGTGGCCGCGCCCGTGGAGACGGCCGCCGCCATGCTGCGCGACCTCGATCTCGCGGACGACGCCGATGTCCTCGCGCACGCCGCCGCGCTCGACCGCAACGTCACGCAGACGGCGGTCACGGCGCCAAGGCCGGAGAAGTGGCGCGACGAGAACCCCGCCGCGGTCGGGAGCATCCTCCAGCAGATCGCACCGGTCATGTCACGGCTCGGCTACAGCTTCGACTGAGCCGCCTGCTGGAAGTTGTTAGGAGGCCCCGGCCCGGACTTTCCAGGATCCTAACCAGGTCGTTAGCGCAGGTTCACACGCGGACGAGAGGGTCGGTGTGACGTGACGTCGGGAGAGGCAGGACGGAGGGTGAGGCGCCGCGCGGTCCGGTATGCCGTGGCGGTAGCCGCCTGCGTGCTCCTGGCGACGCCCGCAGCCGCGTTCGGCGCGAAGGGTGCGTTCTGGGGCACGTGGGTCGAGCCTCGCGACGGACTGTCCCAGCTCCACCTCCTGCGCAACCTCGAGGCCCACATGGGCCGCAATTTCCACGGCACGCGCCTCTATCACCCGCTTGACCACTCGCGGATGCGCTCGCCCGTCCTCGACCTCATGCGCAGCCGGCACCAGCCGCTCTATCTGAACGTCACGTCGGAGGTGAACCGGGACCAGTGCGTCCCCTGGCGCGACGTGGCCTCCGGCCGGTACAACGCCGACCTGCACAAGCTCGCGCATCACGTCAGGCGCTGGCCGGCGAAGGTCTTCTTCTCGTGGAACCACGAGTTTCTGAACGACTGTGCGAGCGGGTCGCCCGCCGACTACGTTGCGAGCTATCACCGCGTCCACAAGGTCTTCCGGCACGACCACGTGCGAAACGTCGTCTTCGTCTGGACCGCGACGGCGCACAACTTCCATCAGGACGGGGCGCTGCTGCGCGCGTACCAGCCGCGTCGCTACGACGTCGTCGGCGTCGACGGCTACAACACCGGCGACTGGGAGTCGGCGAAGAACCTGTTCTCGTACGCCCACAAGTTCGCGGTGCGCCACCACAAAGGCCTCATGATTGGCGAGGTCGGAAGCGCCGAGGATCCCAGCGACGCAACGGCCAAGGGACGCTGGATCCGAAGCGCCGCCGCGACCTTTAAGGCGTGGCGCGTGCGGATGGTCGTGTGGACAAACACGAGCGACTACTGGGCCGCGTCCTCGCCCGACTCCACGGCCGCGTTCCGGGCGGCGAGCCGGATGCGCTACTTCCGCCGCTAACGGCGGTCACCCGCCGCGACGGACCTCGGGCGCCAGCCGGCGCTTGATGCGGGCGGGCAGCGTGTACGTGAGCTTGCCCCACCGCTTGTAGCGCTCGTTGGCCCGTCGCAGCTGCTCCAGCTCCTCCGCAAACCCTTCCTCGCCTTCGATGCGCTTGTCGAACGCCAGGCACGCCTCGCGGTAGAGCGCCATATCGAGGCCGTTCATCTCCTCGATCAGCGCGAGATCGGACTCGGACGGCGGCGTCGCGCTGCGGGCGACGTTGGCGTTCATGTACCTGACATCCGACCAGCCGAACGTCCGTCGCAGGAGCACGATCGACTCGTCGAAGCGCTCGGTGACTCCCACCCACGAGAAGTGCCCCGCGAGGTTCCGGCGTGCGGTCTCGAGCATCTCGGCGGTGCACTCGCCATAGGGGGTCCCGACATCGCCCGCGATGGCCCGGGTCTGGCTGTTGTCCATCTCGAGGGCGATGCGGCTTCGCACGTAGTCGGCCAGCGACATGCCCTGGACCCGGTCATGGTGGCGGTGCCCGGGCGTTCGCAGCACATAGCGGTACTGCGAGACGGCTAGCCGCACAGGGTTTCGCACCATCGTGATGTAGGTGGACGGCCGCGGCACGGACTCATGCAGCCCGAACACCGTGTGCCCCATGATCAGCCGCGGGCGCATCCGATCGGCCTCGGGCAGCCGGGCGAAGTCCGTGAGCGTCTCCTCACGCGGCCGCCGGCGGGCCCGGATCGTGATCGCCTCCGAGCGCGAGAACTGGCGCTTGAGTACAGGCCGAAGCGTCGAGCCGGCGGTCTTCCCGATGTGCAGGAAGATGATGGTCTCGCTCATCGCGGCGCGGCCTCCGTCGCGGCAGGTGCCGCGCGCCGAGCGCTCGTTCCGAGGAGTCGCGCCGAGCGGCGGCTGCGACGGCGGCCGTCCAGTCGCCGGGCGGCGTCCGACACCACACCGCGGGGCCCGGCGCCGAGGCCGTCCACAGCGCGGGCGAGCTCGTCGACGTCGTAACCCATCGCGCCGAGACGCTCGCCGCCGACGCGACGCAGGTACGCCGCGCACCAGCGCTTGCGCAGCGGATTGGCCATCGTCTCGCGCCAGCGCTCGAGCGGCTCGGCGCTCACCGCCTGGTAGCTGACCGTGCCGGTCCGGTCGCCCATCCGGCCCCCGAGGCCGACCTCGCCGAACCCGGCGGCGGTCGCGGCGGCAGGCTCGAGCTCGAGGAGCCGGAAGACCGCGGCCGTCGCGGCCTCGGGGTCGGCGACGACATCCTCGAAGCGGACGGCGACGGCCCGCTCGTCTCCGCGGCCGGCGGCGGTGACCAGCCGCTCGAGCCCTCCGTGCAGGTCGACGTCGTAGCGGTCGAGGTTCCAGTGCCCGCGGCCGAACGACTCGATCATCGACGCGGCGACCGCCAGCGGGTTGCGCCACAGGAAGACGAACCGCGCGTCGGGGAAGAGCTCCATGATCTCGTCGACGATGAGGTGGTAGCGCGGCGTCTTGTCGAGAAACCACGTCGCGTCGCCGCCGGCGCGGTCGTAGAGTGCGAGCGCCGATCGGCGAACCTCGGCGAGATAGTCGTCGCGTCCACCGGGAAGGGAGTCGCCGAAGTCGGCGATGGCTCGCGCCGCGGTGCGATGGCCGTACTCGGCGACGACGCCGGTCTCGCGGAGCGCGTACAGCTGCGGCAGGAGGATCCACGGCTCCGACGCGGTTGCGATCTCGGGATGCGTGGCGAGCATGCGCTGGAGGAGCGTCGAGCCGCTGCGCGGCAGCGAGAAGACGAAGACGGGGCGGACGCTCACCGGCCGCCGCCGTTCGACGACGGATAGCACGCCGCCCTGACCCTGTTCCACTCCTCGGCCGCGCCGGGCGACTCCCACCACCGGAGGTCTGC
>JBOHBE010000004.1:0-10097 GCA_050698235.1 Gaiellales bacterium | reverse complement strand
CGCTTTGACCGTGAGCGGGCCTCGCATCGTGCCGGGAGTCGACCCGACGACTGCGGTTGGTGCGGCAGTCGACGGCCGCACCGACCCGGTTTGTGTCGCGGTGTGGTTCGAGGTCGACGGAGTCCCGAGCTACGGGACGAGTCTCTCGCCAGCCTCGGCGCGGCGGTTGGCGACGCTTCTGAATGCGGGTGCGGCCCTCGCCGAACGACCGTCGCCGGGCGTGTAGCGGCCCTCCGATCGGAGAGGCATGAGCGAGACCGTGACTTTCGCGGACGTCGTTGTGATTGCGGCTCTCGTCATCCTCTTGGGAATCGTGGCCGCTCCACCCACCCTCGCTCGGCGCCGAGAACGACCGTCACGCAGCTGAGGAGATGCAGGATCGGCTACGCGCCGCGGAACGGCTCCTGTTCGGCGATGGGCCTTCACGACGCTTCGTCGATGACGCGCGAACTGGTGTGAGATAGTCGGCGGACAAGGCCCCGGATGGAGGAGTGACAACTTCGATGGCGACGATTATGCTGCTGCACTGGCCGGACGCGACGGAGGAGCTGTACGAGGCAGTCCGTGCCGGCGCCGACTGGGAACACGATCGGCCCGACGGGGCACAGATGCACGTCGTTGGATGGGCGGACGACGGGATGCACATCCTCGACATCTGGGACTCCCCCGAGGACTTCCAGAAGTTCTTCGAAGCGCGTGTGCTGCCCGTCGTACAGGCGTCCGGGATCACGTCTCAGCCGAATGTCCAGCTCTTCCCGCTACATGGCGTCTACGCACCCGCGTTCGGCCACACCCAGCAAACCGCCAACCTATAGGGCACGCGGTCGGCATGCCTGTCTCGCCTGATGAGCGAGCAGGTCGTTGCTCGAGCGACTCCTACGCCGCCTCTGGCGTGATCTTGTAGGCGAACACCCACGCGCCGATCACCGGCAGAAGGCCGGCGAGCACCGCAAGGCCGGTGCGGTCGAACCGCTGGCCGATCTTGACCCACAGGAAGACCGAGTAGCCGAGCGCGATCAGCCCGCCGACCACCGGTATGACGGCGAGCAGCAGCACGAGCATCGACCACGCGCTGACTCTCGCGATCCGGCACATCAGGACCGTGCTGAGGATCGGGATCCACGCAAGCGCGGCCTCGCCGGCAAGGTCGTGGGTCGCCTTCGCGACGCGGTAGACGGGGTACACGGAAAGGGCGTAGAAGACGGCGCAGATGACGAGGATCGTCATCAACGAGCCGGCGCCGGCTGAGAGCAGTGGCATCGGAACCTCCGGTCGGGGACTGCGCGCCGAAACGGGGGCGCGTCTCCTCAACATCACTCCTCGCCGGAGCGCGCGCGTCCCCCGATCGGGGTCACAGGCTCCGGAGAGGCGCAGTGCTCCCCGGCATCCGCCTGGAACCGCTGCATGCAGTGCTCGGAGCAGAAGTAATGCGTGGTGCCGTTGTGCTCGAGCCGATGCGCTGTCGAGCGGTCGACCCTCATGCCGCAGACGGGGTCAGTCGCCCCGCGGCGCATCGTGAGCCCGAAGAGCGCGGCGAAGACGATCAGTCCGAGCACGTTCAGCACCAGCTTGTAGTCGAGCTGGATCGAACCGAAGATGTCGTCGCGGGTGGGGCGCACGTCGGGCACCAGGCCGAGCGCGGTGAAGGCCGCGTCGACGATCAGCGCTGCCGCCGCCATCGTGATGAACATGAGCGTGGTGATGCGGACCGTGAACGCCCAGCCGTAGTACTTGCGGTAGATCGCGATGATCGGCAGCACGATCAGGTCGGCGAAGATGAACGCCATCACGCCGCCGAAGCTGATTCCGCCCGACCAGAGGACGGCTGCCAGGGGCACGTTCCCGACAGAGCAGACGAACGAGAGGACGGCGATGACGGGGCCGACGATCACGTTCTCGACTGCCGCGACCGGGCCGGAGGAATCCGACAGGAAGAGCGCGTTGAAGAAGTCGTCTCCGAGCAGGCCGACGAACCCGGCCAGGATGAACCCGGCCGTGACCTCCTTCCACAGCATCTGCCAGTCGCCGCGGAAGTTGTGGGCGACGTCCGACCAGGCCGAGGCGCTCGTCAGCCGCTCGCGCAGCGAAAGCTCGGCGCCGGCGGCGTGGTGCTGGTGGCCGGTGTCGGCCTCCTGGGCGTGGCGGCGGGCGGTCTCCTCGAGGCGGGGTGACACGAAGAACCGGAAGAGGAGCGCCATGAGCGCGATCATCACCAGCCCGCCGACGTACTGGGCGAGCGTGAACTGCCAGCCGATCAGCACCCAGAGGACGAGCCCGAGCTCCCAGACGAGGTTGGTCGAGGCGAACTGGAAGGCCAGCGCGGAGATGGCCGATGCGCCCTTCTGGAAGAGCGACTTGCCGATCGCGACCGCGGCGTATGAGCACGAGGACGACGCGGCGCCGAGGCCGGTCGCCCAGAGGAGCGGCCGCGGGCCGTCCCCCGCCAGGGCGGACTCGATGCGGTGCCGCGGCACCCAGGCCTGCACGATCGCCGAGATGGCGAAGCCCAGCACGAGCGCCCACCACACCTGCCACGCCATCAGCGCCGCGTCCTTCAGCGCGACGCCGACCTGTGAGATCACGTAGCTCATTCGGCGATCGCGTCGAGCGCGCCGAGGAGCGCGTGCCCCTTCCCGGTCAGCGTGTACATGGTCATCTTGCCGTCGCGTCGGGAACGCACGACGCCCTGGGCCTTGAGCGCCTTCATGTGGTGCGAGACCAGGTTCTGCGGGCGCTCGGCGATCCACGAGAGATCGCAGACGCACAGCTCGTGGCCGTCGCGGAGCGCCAGCGCGAGCGAGAGCCGGGTCGGCTCACCGAGGGCGCGATAGCCCCCGGCGAGGCGCTCGGCGTCGTCAGGCGCCGGGCGGGCGGCGCGCAGTCGCCTGCCCTGCGATGCCGTGATGTGCAGCAGCTCGCCAAACATGCGAACAATCTAACATATGTTGATATGTTATGGCGACCGTCCGGGGCGGCGCGGGCTTCGGACGACGCCGTTGAGATGTCGCCGGTATCCGAAGGCCTCGGTCCACATCCACACGACGTGATCGACGCCTCCCGTCGGGTCGGCGACCGCCGCGATGATCATGCGATCGGCGCGCCAGTCCGGCGAGTCGGAGCGCATGTCCACCCGCGGGGCGCGGCCGCACGCGACTCGGTGAAGGGCCGCGACGACGTCGTCGGGGACGCCCGGCCACGCGTCGAACAGCCGCCGCCCGGCATCCGCAGCCCTCAACGGGCCGTCCGACTCGGCGGTGAGGCTCATGCGCGCGATGCGCAGATCGCGGTCGAGGACGATCACGCCGATGGGCGCCGCTTGCAGCACCGCCTCCAGGATCGCGCCGTCCGCTGACCGGACGTCCGCGCGCGCCGTCACTCCAGCGCCTCGGCGCTCAGCCCCCTCCGCAGCACTGACAGATCGATCGTCATGCAGCGGGCCCGGCGGGATGCTAGCACCGGAAAGTGCCGAGAATCAGGTCGCGAACGTCACGCCGACGAGTACTCGAACGTGGCCTCGTAGCCGCACCGTCCCGAGTAGCTGAAGTCGAGGTAGTCGTTGTGGACCTCGAGCGCCTCGGCGACGACCTCGCGGCCCATCCGGTCGTGGCCCGGGATGATGCACGTCACCGGGCTCTGGGTCTCGTACGGCGCCGCGATCCTCACGCTCACGCTGGAGCCGGCCCGGAACCAGCCCCGGCCCGGCGTGTGGTCGATCTCGATCCGGCTCGGCACGACCGCGAGCAGGTTGCTCGGCTTGAACGCCCACGGGAACTGGCTGAGCGGAGTGCCGCCCAGTCGCCCTGCGAACACGTCCTCGAGCGCCGCCCGGCCTGGCTCATCGGCCCGCTCGTCGACGTGGAGCACCCACCGCCACGGCGATCCCGGCTCGTCGTCGCTGTACCAGGTGGCGAGCACCACGCACAGGTCGGACATGTCGAGGCCGTTCACGGCCCCCTCGAGGATGCGCCACGAGAGCGCACCGGCGCACTCGCCGTAGGTCGAGCGCCCGCCCTGGGCGCCGTCGATCCGCCGGCATGGGCAGATGGCGTCGCAGTTGCACACCTCGAGGTACGTCCCCGCGATCCGCCACGCCGACGGTTCGGGAGCCGCGCTCACATCGACTCCATCGACATCGGCGAGTTGTGGAGCCCCGGGACGATGCCGGGGTGCGACGGGACGGCCAGCCCGAGGGCGATCAGGGCGATGCCCGCGGCGAGGGCGACGATCCGCCCGTAGCGCCAGAGCTTCTCGAGGGTGATCACGACCGCGAAGGCGACCATCCAGCGCAGATCCATGATTCCGAGCGCGATCAGGGCGACCATGAGCGACCAGCAGCATGCGACGCAGTAGACGCCGTGGTAGATCCCTGCCCGGACGTGGCGCGTGGGCCCGCGATATGCGCCCGTCCGCATCAGGAGCTGGAGCGGCGAGCGGCAGGCCGCGAGGCAGCGGTCTTTGAGCGGGCTCAGCTGGTATGCGCCGGTGGCGACGAGGACGGCCGCGCCGATCCAGGTGGCTGCCGACTCGTTGCGGTCGGCCAGATCCTTGGCGGCGATGCTGAGCAGCAGGGCAAGCACGCCGAAGGCGGCCCAGGCGATGAGATACCCGGCCGCGAGCCCGCCGGCTCGCGAGGCACGGCCCTCGCCGTCGCCTGCGTAGAGGACGCCGACCGGCGCCAGCGCCGGCAGCATCATGGCGGCCATCATCACCGTCCAAAGACCCAGGAACGCCAACGCGCTGAAGCCCATCGTCCCTGGCGCCGACTCCATTCCGCCGGCCTGCGCGACGACCACGAGCCACGCGATCGCCGCCGCCGCGAAGAGGCCGGCGGCCACGGGGACGGACGACGTCGTGGCGCGGATGGTCACAGGGTTCCCGGGTCGAAAGATACCGTTCGGTAGCGATGACGTCGTTTGCGACAACCGGCCTCGACCATGTCGCGCTCGTCGTGGCGGACATGCAGCGCTCGATCGCGTGGTACGAGGACGTGCTCGCGATGGAGCGCCGGTTCGCGGACGTCTGGAACGGTCAGGGCGATCCGGTGGTGCTGTGCAACGGCGACGCGTGCGTGGCGCTGTTCGAGCCGGTTGAGGGCGATGCGATCGCGGCCGACGGCGTGAACCGCCACTTCGCGATCCGGCTCGACCGCGCGAACTTCGACAGCGTGCGTGCCGCGCTGGCCGAGCGCGGGATCGAGGCCGAGCTGTGGGATCACACGATCTGCCACTCGCTCTACATCCGCGACCCCGACGGCCACCAGATCGAGCTTACGACCTACGTCTGAAACATCGGGGTCAGGCACGATTTTTCGCGGTGGGGTGGAGGAGCGGCACCGCGCCGTCCCATCCCGCCCGCAGCACGTCCACGAGCGACGGCGGCGTGATCGTGCGGCTCGGGCCGGCTGGGCGGCGGACGCGACGGTCATACCCGGCAGGCGTCCAGTGCAGCAGCTCGTTCCCCAGCACGAGCCACGGCTCACCGTCGTGCAGGACGAACGCGCCGTCCGGGAGGTCGTCGAGCGCGACGTCGTGCAGTCGCCGCTCCCGCCCTCCCGCCGCGAGCCGCTCTCCGTGGAGCTGGAGGTCGATGGCGTCGGCGCCCGCCTGCCCGGGGTGGAGGTCGTACCAGATCGCGCCCAGGCGGTTGTAGTCCTCGCGCCGGCAGAGCGCGCACGCCCGGTGCCCGGCCGCCATCGCTGTCGCCTCGTCGAGGAAGAAGAGCTCCGTGAACTTCCCCGGCCGGAGGAGCGGCCCTCGCTGCCAGCCCCGGAACTCGAGTCGGCAGGCGATCCAGCGCCGGGTGGCCTGGACGCGGCGGATCCGGCCGGCGTCATCGTGGAGGCAGCCGCGGTTGCCGTAGACGAGCCCTCGCGCAGGATCGGCGATGAGCTCGCTGAGCGGCGTCACCCGGTTCTGGAGCGGCACGCCGGGTAAGACGCCGCACCCTCGCGAAGTTTCCCGACCGCCCCTGCTCAGGCCTGCAACAGATGTACCAGGTACCAATGTTTCACGTCAGTCAGCGCCCGACCGAAGCGGGATCGAACTGGATGAAACATTGGTACCTGGTACAGGTGTTGCACTGGAGGTCGGATGCAGAGGGCCCCGGCCCGACGCGAGGCGGTACGCGCCGAGCCGGGGCGTGTGCGACCGGTTAGGCCGTGACTGGCACGGTCCCCGGTGCGCTCTTCTTGGCGGCTGTCGTCGCGGGACGAAGCGCGCCGAGTGCAAGCACGATGAAGCCGACGCCGCTCAGGAGCAGCGCCACACCGACCACGATGCCGAAGAGCGACAGTTTGTCGGCCATGTAGGCGCTGTTGAGCGCTCCGGCAAGGGCCGTCTCGTTGATCCAGACATCGCGGACCGGGTTGCTCACCGGCTGCCCGTTTGCGCCCTGCGTGGCCAGGGTCGGATCGTCGGTCCCGCTGCCGTCATCAGTGGCGTAACGCGGCATCTGGGCGTACACCTGCCCGCCCGTCGCCTCGAGCGCGTGGATGCGCATGTACGACGCGAAGCAGTGGGCCCTGTCGCCGCTGTTGACCGCCAGGCCGGCGACCGAGCACGTCGGCAGACTGATGCTCGCCGGGAGATGGGCGGCCTTGGCCTCAGCCGCGATCCCCTTCGGAGTCATGTCGGGCGTCCCGACGATCTGCTCCTGTTTGAGGTTGTCGCTGACCGTGCTGCGGCCGTTCATGCCCATGACGATCGCCACGATGCCGAACGCCACGAGCACCACCCCTGAAACGATTCCCCCCCATTCGAGCACACGACGCATACCGGTTCCTCCTTTGGGAGACGGACAAGCGCGGGTAGTGTCCCGGCGTGTGGGCGCCGGCCGCATGGGGGTCGACCCGGAAATCAGCGTGGTGGAACCCGCGAGGTGGGTGCGGGAAAGCCGCACCGGGCCACCAGAACTTGACAGGCGCGACCATCATCGTAGGCTTGCGGGATAGGCATCTAGGAGGCATGACTGTGGGTAGGACGACCCTCTTTAAGGCGGCGTTTGCCGTCACCGCGTGGGCGGCGATGGCCGTACCCGCGCACGCTGCGATCGTCAGGAGCACGCCGTCGCCCTCGTGGCAGACGAACGGCCGTGTCACGACGATCACGGTGAGCGGCACCACCGCCTACATCGGCGGGAAGTTCACCTCTCTGCGACCGTCGGGCTCTCCCGCCGGGACGGGCGAGGTCACGCGCAACCACGCGGCGGCGATCAACCTCACGACCGGGGCGCTTCTGCCGTGGAACCCGAACGTGAACGGGCTCGTGAGCGCGATCTACGTCAACGGGAACAACATCTACCTGGGCGGGGGCTTCGGCAAGATCGGCACCGCGAACCGCAAGAAGGTCGGGGCCGTGAACGCCAGCACCGGCGCTGTCAACACCGCTTTCAAGGTGTCGGGCCTGAACGGCGAGGTGCGCACGATCGACCTCTCGAACGGCCACCTGTACCTCGGCGGCGCCTTCACCGCGCCGCGGAACTACAGCGGCGCGTTCGACCCGGCCAGCGGCGCGTTCCAGTCCGCCTGGGCGCCCGTCACCGACGGTCCGGTCGATGCGATCCTGACCACGAACAACGGCTCGAACCGGGTCGTCATCGGTGGAGCGTTCAACATGCTGAACGGCGTGTCGAGCAACGCGATCGGCGCGGTCGACCCGACCACCGGCGCCTCGGTGACGTGGAACTGGCACGGCCCCACGCGTGGGTCGTTCCGCCCGTTCGACGTCGTCGGGCTCTCGAACTTCGGCGGCTTCATCTACGGAGCGGGCACCGGCAACGGCGGCTCGTTCATGAAGTTCAACCCGTCGACCGGCGATCTCGTGTGGATCGAGGGCGTGACCGGCAACGTCGAGAACGTCGTCGTCATCGACGGCATCGCGTACGCAGGCGGCCACTTCGAGGCCTACTGCGGCCCCATCCCGGGCAACAACTTCTGCACCCGGGTCGCGAGCCGGAGCCACCTGATGGCGGTCGACGATGCCACCGGCGCGCTGCAGTCGTGGCACCCGGCGGCCAACAGCAACCTCGGCGTCTTCGCGATCGCCGCCGGCCCGGGCACGCTGGCGGTGGGAGGCGACTTCACACGGCTGGGTGGACAGTCCCAGCAGATGTTCGGCCTCTTCAAGGAGTAGGGAAGGGCGCGTGCACCGTCGCGGCGGCCTAGCCGTCGCGGCGGTGCACTCCTACTCGCCACGCGTACGTATCGCGGCGTGACGGGAAGAAGTCGGGCCAGTCCTTGGCCATCATCCAGGCGGCGACCAGGGCGACCGCCGTCTCGAGGCGCCGGTGGGCCGTGTGGTTCGTGGCCTCGGCGGCGAGCAGCGCGATCGACGCGGCCAAGCCCGCCCAGCACTCGTGCACCCTGAGGCCGCCCACGTAGACGCGAGGGCCGAGGGGGTGTCGGCGGATGTGGACGATGCGCGCCACATGACCGTTATCGGCAGGAACGGCGCGGACGAAAGATCTTCAGGCCGAAATCGTTGCGCCGGCCGCTTCGCAGGCCAGCTTCACGTTGGCCCCGTGCGCCACGCGGTCGTACGGCCCGCCGCCCCGGAACGGCACGGCGATCTTCTCGGCCTGGTCGGCCGGGCAGCCCGCGTCGGCGAATGTCAGCACCGCATCGACGTAGTCCAGATCCTCGTCGGCGATGGCGAGCGCACGCTCGGCGGAGTGCGGCCGGCCGTGCCCGACCACGACGAACTCGGGCTTCTCACGCTCGATGACGCCGATCAGCGTCTGGAGCGTCTCCTTGTAGTCGCGCACCGACGAGTAGGCGAACGGGATCTCGAGCTCCGACAGGTAGTCCCCGACCACGAGCAGGCGCTCGTCGGCGAACCACGTCAGGAGGCCGTCGTCGGTATGGCCGCGGCCGGCGCGGCAGACCGCGCTCCACGGCCCGAGCGTCACGTCGGCGGGCGGCTCGACCACCTGGTCGCAGTGGAGCGCGTCGAGGGCGTCGTAGGTCACGTATGCCTCGACCGACTCCTTGACGATGTCGGCCTTCGCGTCGCCCGACCGGATGCGGTCGGCAGCGCCGGTCGATCCCGTGACCTGCGCGTCGGGCAGGACGCCGAGCGCCATCACGTGATCCCAGTCGGCGTGCGTCACGAGCACCTGCGTGACCGGATCGGATGCGGCCGAGACGACCTCGTCGATCTCCCACGGAGAGATGCCCGGATCGACCAGAAGCCGCTCGCCGGTTCGGCGCAGCTCGAGCGTCGTCGTCTGGTACAGGGTGCTCGGCCACCACGTGGCGGTGGGCGTCAGGGGAACCGCTCGTGGCACAGGCCTAGCATAGTATGGCCGCCATGCGGGTTGGGATCGACCTGATCGAGATCGACCGGGTTGCGCGTGCCCTCGTCCGCCATCCCCGGTTCGTCGACCGCGTCTTCACGCCGGCCGAGCGCGAGTACTGCCTGTCGCGCGCCAACCCGCCGCAGCACTTCGCCGCCCGGTTCGCAGGCAAGGAGGCGGTCGGTAAAGCGCTCGGGTTCGGCGTCCCGTTCACGTGGCGCGAAATCGAGATCGTCGGCCGGCCGAAGCCGGGGGTCAGCCTCACCGGCCGGACGGCGGCGTGGGCGGCGCGGGTGAGCGCCGGCGGCATCGACCTCTCAATGACGCACTCCAAGGGGATGGCGGCGGCCGTCGCCATCGTGCACGACGCATGAGCGGCCCGCTCCCGCTGTACACCGCCGACGAGATGCGCGCGGTCGACGCCCGGGCCATCGGCGAGCTCGGCATCCCGGGAGCCGTGCTCATGGAGCGAGCGGGCCTCGCAGCCGCCGACGAGATCCTGCGCCTGGGCGGCTCCGGAAGCGCCGCCGTCGTCTGCGGAGCCGGCAACAACGGCGGCGACGGCTTCGTCGTCGCCCGCCACCTGCACGCGGCCGGCTGGGACGTCGAGTGCCTGCTGGCCGGCGACGCCAGGAAGCTGCCGCCCGACGCGCGCCTGAACCACGACATCGCCAAGCGCCTGGGGATCGCGGTGGTGGACGGCGTCCGCAGGGCGCGCCTCAAGCGCGCGGACGTCGTCGTCGACGCGCTCCTCGGAACCGGGTTTCGCGGCGCGCCGCGGGGAGCCGTCGCCCAGGCCATCGAGG
>JBOHBE010000003.1:0-1879 GCA_050698235.1 Gaiellales bacterium | reverse complement strand
ATCGTCCACGCCCGACGAGGCGCTGGCCGCGGCCGAGGAGGGCCGGATCAAGGCGATCGTCCTGCTGGGGGCCGACCCGGTCGGGGACTGGCACAACGGCGAGCGCTGGCGGGCGGCGCTCGGCCGCTCGTTCTTCGCCCTCCAGGTGACGGCGGTCCAGAACGACTCGAGCGGATGGGCGACGACGATCGTCCCCGCCTCGACCGTGCTCGAGCAGGACGGCACCCTCACGAACCTCGAGGGTCGCACCCAGCGCGTGCGCGCCGCCGCGACGGCGCCGCAGGGCGTCCTCGAGGGGTACGCGCTCGCCGCCGGCGTCGCCGGGCGACTCGGCGTCGAGGTGCCGCCGGACGCGCCGTCGGCCTTCGCCGACATGGCAGCGCGCCGGCCGGCCTTCTCGGGACTCGACTGGTCGGGCATCGGCGAGCGGGCCGCGCTCGGCGAGCGGCCGGCCGCCACAGAAGTCCCCGCGGCCGCCCACGCCTCGCCCGCGGAGTCGCCGGCGGGCACCGTCGTCGTCGGCTACCGCGAGCTCATGTCCGGCGCGGCCGTCGACCACAGCCCGACGCTCCATTTTCAGCGGCGCACCGGCATCGAGATCTCGCACGACGACGCCCAGCGGCTCGGCGTGAAGCCGGGCGACCGCGTACGCGTGACCTACGACGGCGCCGAGCACGAGGGAGCGGCGGTCGTGCTGCGGCGCCTGCGCCCGGGCGTCGTCCGCGTCGCCGCCCGGCGGCCGTACGTCGGGCCGGGCACCGTGGTGGCCGCCCCGTCGGAGGCCGCGGGTGCCTGACGGGTTCATCGTCACGTTCATCAAAGCGCTCGTGCTCGCGAACCTCGTCATGCTCGTGTTCGCGTTCCTCACGTGGCTCGAGCGGCGCCTGCTCGGCCGGTTCCAGGTGCGCCTCGGCCCGAACCGCGTCGGGCCGTTCGGACTGCTCCAGCCGATCGCCGACCTGGTGAAGCTCATCCGCAAGGAGAGCCTGCTTCCCGAGGGCATCAGCCCGCTCCTTTACATCGCCGCGCCGGTGATCTCGCTCTTCGCGTCGCTGGCCGTGTTCGCAGTCATCCCGTTCGGCGAGCAGGCCACGATCCCGGGGACGGACTATCAGATCTACCTGTGGATCTCGGACCCGAGCGTCGCGCTTCTGGTCGTCTTCGCGCTGGGATCGCTGAGCTTCTACGGCTTCCTGATCGGAGGCTGGTCGTCGAGCTCGAAGTACAGCCTCTTCGGGTCGATGCGAGCGGTGAGCCAGCTGATCTCGTACGAGGTGAGCCTGGCGCTCGCCGTGATCGGGGTCGTGATGATGGCGCAGTCGCTGTCGCTCACGGGCATCGCGCAGGCCCAGGATCGCGACGGGCTCTGGTACGTGTTCCCGCAGTTCCTCGGCTTCATCGTCTACGTCGTCGCGTCGACCGCCGAGGTGAGCAGGATCCCGTTCGACCTCCCCGAGGCCGAGGGCGAGCTGGTCGCCGGCTACCACACCGAGTACGGCGGCATGCGGTTCGCGATGTTCCAGAACGCCGAGTACGTCGCGCTGATCGCGTTCTCCGCCGTCGCGTCGATCCTCTTCTTCGGCGGGTACGAGGGCCCGTGGCTGCCGGGGCCGGCGTGGATGCTGATCAAGATGGCGTTCTTCATCCTGATCGCGATGTGGGTCCGCGCCACGCTCCCGCGCATCCGCTACGACAAGCTCATGTTCATCGGCTGGAAGGTGCTGCTCCCGGCCGCCACCCTCAACCTGCTCGTCACGTCAGCGATCGTGGCGTGGAGGGCGTGATGGGGAGGGCTGACTAATGGCCGTCGTCGACTCGGTCAAAGGCTTCGGCGTCACGTTCCGGCACCTGTTCCGAAAGCCGGTGACGCAGCAGTATC
>JBOHBE010000002.1:0-2467 GCA_050698235.1 Gaiellales bacterium | reverse complement strand
TCCGCGTGATCCTCCGCCCCGCGCGTTAGCTACACAGCTGCCCGTAGACCCGGTCCGCCCGGCGCGGATCGCCGTGCAGCGCCTCGCCGATCCGCCGGATCCGGTATTCGAGGAACCGGTCGGGCGGCACTTCCAGGGCCTGCGCGATCCGCTCGATCACCGGGTCGGCCGGGGGCGGCCGATTCCCATGGGCGAGGTGGTTCAGGTACCCCGCCGAAAGCTCAGTCATCTCGGCCAGGCGCCGGTACGACACGCCGGACTGCGCCATCAACTCGCCCAGCCCTGGGTCGAACGGAACACTCCTGGTAGCCGATGCCGTCTTCGCCATCAGTACCCCCGCCGGGATACTACGCCTCCGAGAGGGCTGCCTGCACGGCGGCGCCCACATCGGCGACCGGTACCGGACGCTGCTCGCGCCCGCGCCGCACCTGGACGTCGGCAGATCCGTCGGTCGCCGTCCGCTTCCCGACCGTCACCCGGACGGGACAGCCGAGCAGCTCTGCATCGGTGAACTTCACCCCCGGGCCGGCCGCGCGGTCGTCGAAGAGCACCTCCGCCCCAGCGCCGATGAGTTCTGTGCGCAGGTCGTCAGCGATCGCACGCTGCGGATCCGACTCGTCGCCGATGACCACCATGTGCACGTCAAACGGCGCGATCGACGCCGGCCAGATGATGCCCGCCTCGTCGTGGTTCTGCTCGACGGCCGACGCTGCGACCCGGGCCGGGCCGATGCCGTAGGAGCCCATGACGATGGGATGCTCCTTCCCCGCCTCGTCGAGGTAGTTGGCGTTGAGCGGCACCGAGTAGCGCGTGCCGAGCTTGAAGATGTGGCCGACCTCGATCGCGGGCTCAATGTGCAGAACGCCGTCACCGCAGGCCGAGCACGCCTCGCCCTCGGACACCTCGCGCAGGTCGTGGAACTCGGCCTGGAAGTCGCGGCCCGCCTGGACACCGCGCAGGTGCCAGCCCGTACGGTTGGCGCCGCCGACGTACTGGCCCTCGCGAAGCGACTCGTCCGCGATGATCGGCACCTTCACGCCGACCGCCCCGATCGACCCCGGGTCCGCGCCGAACTCCGCGCGAATCTCGTCGGCTGTCGCCGGCCGGAACGGCTTCCCGAGCGCCCGCTCGGTCTTCATCTCGTACAGGCGATCGTCTCCGCGTACGAGGGCGAGCACCATCTCGCCGTCGGCGACGATCGGCATCGCCTTCGCCGTGGCTGCCGGGTCGATCCCGAGCATCTCGGCCAGGCCGTCGATCGTGGTCACGTCCGGCGTCTCGATCTCCTCGGGCGCGTCGAGCGGCGGTGGCAGCTCGGCGCGACGCGGCCGTGACCTGGCCACCTCGATGTTCGCCGCGTAGTCGCAGTTCGAGCAGCTGACGAGCTCCGCTTCGCCGTTGGGGCTCGGCGCCACGAACTCCTCGCCGCCGTGGCCGCCCATCATGCCGACGTCGGCATCGACCGCGAACGTCTCGAGGCCGCAGCGGTCGAAGATCCGCACGTACACCGCCCGATGCTTGGCGTACGACTCCTCGAGCCCGTCCATGTCGCGGTCGAAGCTGTAGGAGTCCTTCATGATGAACTCGCGCGTGCGCAGGATGCCGGCCCGCGGACGCGGCTCGTCGCGCTCCTTCGTCTGCTGGTGGTACCAGATCTGGGGCAGCTCCCGGTACGAGCGGATCTCGCGGGCGGCGTGCCAGGTGACGCACTCCTCGTGCGTGATCGCGAGCGCGTACGGCTTCCCCGACGAGTCCTCCAGCTTGAAGAGGACGTCGATGTCGTAGCGATCGGTCGCCCGCCAGAGCTCGGCCGGCTGGAGCACCGGCATCAGCATCTCGAGGCCGATCGTGTCCATCTCCTCGCGGATGATGCCCATCGTCTTCTGGAGCACCCGCCACCCCAACGGCAAATAGGTGTAGAGGCCCGAGCCGACCTGGCGCACGAACCCGCCCCTGACCAGGAGCCGGTGACTGATCGCCTCCGCATCGGCCGGGTCGTCCTTGAGCGTCGGGATGAAATACTTCGAAGCGTCGACGCTGCGGCTCACCGAGCCGCGGCCTTCGCCCGCGGGCGCGCCGGCGGCAGGTGAATTGGCCGTCCGAGCGCGACGAGCGCTGCCTCCTTGACCGCCTCGGCGAGCGTCGGGTGGGCGGCGATCGAGTCGGCGATGGTCTCGATCGTCGCCTCGGCCGTGATCCCGATGACGCCCGCATTCACGAGCTCGGTCGCCTGGACGCCCACGATGACGAGGCCGAGGAGCTCGCCGTAGCGCGTCTCGTGAATGGTCTTCGCAAACCCCGTGCGCTCGCCGTACATCTGCGCGCGACCCGACGCGGCCATCGGGAACTTGCCGATAACGACGTCCTCTCCGTGCGCCTCGCGGGCCTGCGCCTCGGTCAGGCCGACCGCGGCCACCTCGGGATCGGTGTAGACGCAGCGGGGGACGGCCGAGTAGTCCATCTCGGC
>JBOHBE010000001.1:0-5061 GCA_050698235.1 Gaiellales bacterium | reverse complement strand
GGCTCGACCGGGGTTCCCGGGCCGGGCACGGCGGCGCTCATGCGGATGACCGGAGCCGCCACGGCGCCGGGAGCGAGGCTCCGATACCGGCTGAGCGGCGCGGCGTCGAGCGGGTTCACGAGCGCGGAGCTCTCGGTCACCGTGAAGTCGAGCGGCACGGCGAACGCCGCCTGGTCGGCCTCTCCCGTGGTCAGCGTCGCCCGGTACGAGAGCGCGAAGACCGCGAGGCCGAGAGCCGCGGTGATGAAGGCGACGACCAGCGCCGGCCGGCCGCCCTGGCGTCCGAGCGACACGAGCGCCAGCCTGACGGCGACGGGCCCGCGCCGCGCATTGCGGCCGGCCATTCGCAGGAGCGGCCCGGTGAGACGGGCGACCAGCGCTCCGGCCGCGATCGCCGCGAGCCCGGGGAGCAGGGCGAGCAGCGGATCCGATCCGGCTGCCAGCGACGCCTCGGTCGACGAGCCGCGTGAGGCGGCGAGCACTGCGGCGCCGATCGCAGCCACGGCGAGCAGGTCCAGCGCGTGCACGGGGCCGAGCCGCGCGGAGTCGCCGTCGATCCGTTCGACCACGACGAGGAGCACCGTCGCCGCGACCCACACGGCGAGCAGGAGCGTAAGCCCTCCAGGCGTCACGAGCGAGTGCCGGAGCGCCGCGGTGGCGTCGAGGCCGGACTGTCCGGCCGCGAACGCGATGCAGGCCGCGGCCAGCGCAGCCCCGGCGAGGACGCCTAGGCCGGTCACCCAGCCCGCCTCGACCGCCGCCCCGAGCCGCAGCTGCCACGCCCGCGCGCCGTGGCGCTCGAGGCGCCCGAATTCCGCCCGCGCGTCGCGGCGCAGGCCACCCGCGGCCAAGAGCACGAAGCCGACGAGGAGGGTGGCCGCGCCTCCGCCCACGAGCAGGAGCCTGCGCGCGGCCACCTGAGCCGAGCTGTGCGCCGCCTCGAGGGCGGTGTCGGGGGCGCCCAGCCCGAACGCCCCGCCGGCCCGCTCGAGCGCCTGCGATGCGGTGCTCTCGCGACGCAGGAGCCCGGGCACCTGCCAGTCGTGGAGGTGCTCTGCGTCGATCGGCGCCGTCCACCCGTACCGCCGGAAGATCGCCGAGAAGACCGGAAGCGTCGAGAGCTCTTGGACGCTCCCTGCGACGAGGACCGGCGGCGTGGTCGTGTTGCCGTGGGCCGCCGCGTTCAGGCTGGCGAGGTCGAAGGGGAGCGGGCCGGGCATGCGGCCGACGACGACGAGCCGGACGCCGTTCTCGGACACGACCGTGACACGGTCGCCGCCGGCCTGGACGACCTCGCACCGGCGCGGCGTGCACACCCGGGGCAGACGGCCCGACGTCAGGTGCAGCCACCGGCCGGGGTCGTCGACCGCCCCCAGCGAGACGAGCTGCCCGTTCAGGTTGAGCTCCGGGTAGGCGACGGTGCGGGCGGGCTCGGCCGGCTGGATCCCGGCGAGAGCCGCCGTGGCCGTGCGGTCGATTTCGCCATAGCCGCCGGCCGGCGGGGCGCCGAGCCAGGTCGCCGAGATGCTCCTGTCGGCGGGTGGGAGGGCGTCGAGGCTGCGGTGGAGCTCGAGATCGGCGGTGATGATCCCGCCGCCCGCGATGCCCGCCGCCGCGGCGGTTGCCAGCGCGACGCCGGCTGCCACCAGCACGCCGCGCCCGGGCCGGGCCCGGATGCGCGCCCAGGCGACGCGAAGCGGCGCGCGCGCCGGCCGGATGCGTTCAGCTAGCACGCGGCGTCCTTCCGCAGCCGGTAGGCGCGTGTCTTGGTGCGGTTGCCGCAGTAGCGCATGGAGCACCACCGCGACGAGAGGTTCCGGGAGCGGTCGTAGCTCACCCAGTGGCAGCGGAGACAGGCCCGAAGCCGCGTCCACGTCCCGTTCTCCATGGCCTCGAACGCCCCGGCCGCCACGGCTGCCAGCGATCCGTCGATGCCGCGGTCGAGCGGATGGAGGAGGGCGGACCCCTCGGGCGAGAACTCGACGGTGAGGCGTCCCGTCGCCGCCACCCGGCTCACGGTCTGGGCCGCCGCGGTTGCATCGAGGTCGGGCTCGGCGTTCTTCCGTACGAGGAGTCGCAGCGCCTCGCGGAGCTCGCGTGCGCGGGCGACGTCCGAGTCGAGCACCGGCGTGTCGGCAGGGAGGAGATCGAACTCCTCGAGCCATGCCACAAGCCCCGGAGGCGTGTCGATCACGTCCTTCCCGGTCTCGAGGTTCACCGTGTTGACGAGCGCCTGCACCAGGCGGAGCCGGCCGGGCGCGGGCGGGCGCTCGTCGAGCAGGAACGTCCAGGGTCTGGGGCCGAGATCGAGCGACACGGGCGAAGGGGCGCGCCCCGGTGTCGGGGACGGCGCACGAGGGAGTTTAGACACCGGCGAACGCGAATGGAAGGTGTTCCGGCGGTCAGGTGTCCCAGTGCGGCGCGATCGCCGCCCGCACGGCCGTAATCGCCGCGTCGGCCCGGTCGATGTCGTCAGGGATGTACGCCATCGGGTCATCGAGCAGCGGGCCGGTGCCCAGGACGCCCTCGAGCGTGGCGTGCATGCAGTGGCCCGAGTAGGTGCGCCCGTATCCGCCCTCCTGGACGAGCACCATGCGCCCGCCGCAGTGGCGGTCGGCCAGCGCGCGGGCCGCCGCTCCGAGGTCGCGGAAGCCGTCCATCGTCACGCACATGCGGCCGTTCGGGTCGAACTGGCTCGCGTCCTGCCCGCACGCGATCACGATCAGCTCCGGCTGGAAGGCGGCGACGAGAGGCTCGACCGCCTGCGCCATCGCCCGGCGGTACCCCTCGTCGCCGGTGCCGACGGGGAGCTCGACGTTCACATTCCGGCCCGCGCCGTCGCCGGTGCCGACCTCGTCGGGCGCGCCGGTCTGGGGATGCGACGGCCCCCACGACCCGTGCCGCATGTGGAGCGAGACGGCGAGCACGTCGCCCCGGTCCCAGAAGCACTGCTGCGTCCCGTTTCCGTGATGCACGTCCCAGTCGATGACGGCGACGCGCGCGGCGCTCCGCCGCCTGGCCAGCTCGGCCGCAAGCGCCGCGTTCGAGAAGAGGCAGTAGCCGTCGGCGCGGTCGGGCTGGGCGTGATGGCCGGGCGGCCGGACGAGCGCGTAGGCCAGGTCACACTCGCCGTCGAGGACGGCGGCGGTGGCCTCGAGCGCGGTGCCGGCGGCGGCGAGCGCCGCGTCCCACGAGCGCTCGACGACGGGCGTCGACTGGGTCAGGAAGCCGCCGCCGGCGGCACAGAACGCCTGCACCGAGTCGATGTACGCCGGTAGGTGGAGCATCTCGAGCTCGTCGCGAGAGGCATGGCGGCCGGTATGCCACTCGAGCCGTCCGGTAATCGGTCCGGCGCGGAGCGCCGCACGGATGTTCCGGACGCGCTCGGCGTTCTCCGGATGGAGCTCGGGCACCTCGAGGAGCGGGGAGGAGGGTTGGTCGAACATCCCCGACCCGGTGTCGTGGGCGAGCGCGTCGTCGTGCCAGTAGACCCGCACCGCGCTCAGCCTCCCGGGCGCACGGGCGCCAGAGATCGGATGATGTGGCGGAGGTCACGCTTCGCGTCGGCCGCGGTCGAGACCGGGGAGGCGACGTGGATCGAGATCACGTAGATGTTGCCGTTCGCGTGGAAGATCGCGGCGATGTGCCCGGTGTGCGAGGCGAGGTTGTGGTCGTACCACGTCACGGTGCGGCCGCCGACCTGCTCGGTCTTGGGCTCGCGACCGCCGAAGCACGGCGTGCCCTCGCAGTCGGGCGGGAACGTGCCGGGCGGATAGCCCTCGAAGACGACGTGCACGAGCTCGCCCTGCTCGAGCCATGCGTAGCCGAGCTGCCATTGCTTGTCGGGTACCCGGGCCGTGTTCCACTGGCCGTGGATCACGCCGTCGATCGGGCTCGGGAGCCATCCGGGGCAGTAGATCGGCATCCCGACGCGGTCGGCCCACGTCTGCCACGACGCGGCCCAGGCCTTGGGACAGACGTTGGGTTTCGGGGTGGATCCGGATGACCCGCCCGAGGATCCACAGGCCGCGCACACCACAACGACGACCCCGAGGAGTAGCATTGCGCCGCGACGATGTCGACTCGCCGTGGCGTCCTGTCGGTGGGCTGGAACCCTTGTGCTCATCCGCCGGGGATGGTAGATAGACCGTCGCGCGTCGGGGTGCGGGAGCAGTCACCGGCGTGAAACACCAACCCGAAGTGGGAGGAGATCAGATGAGACGTGTACCTGGCCGCGCTCTCTGGGTGACGGCCGCGGTTCTCGTTCTGGCCACGGCCGCGGCCTGCGGGAGCGGGTCGAGCAGCGGTGGCGGTGGTACGAGCGGAGGCGGGGGAGGCAGCGCCGCGACGCCCGTCAACTCCTCCACGTGCAAGTCGGTCGTGAACCCGAGCGGCCAGCTCCTGGTCGTGTCCGACCTGCCACTCAACGGTTCCTCATCGCACCAGACGACCCAGATGAACCAGGCGGTCGAGATGATCTTCGAGCAGGCCGGCTGGAAGGCCGGCAAGTACACCATCGCGTTCCAGCCTTGCGACGATTCGACGCCGCAGGCGGGGACGTGGGACTCGACGACGTGCTCGGCGAACGCCAACGCGTTCGCCCAGGACCCGTCGGTCATCGCCAACGTCGGCACGTTCAACTCCGGTTGCGCGGAGCTCGAGGTCCCGGTGCTGAACCAGGCCCAGCCTGGCCCGATCGCCATGGTGAGCCCGGCCAACACGTGGCCCGGACTGACCCAGGGCACCAAGGTCGCGGCCGAGCCGAGCAAGTACTACCCGACCACCACGCGGAACTACGCCCGCGTCGTCGCCCCTGACAACTTCCAGGGCCCGGCGCTTGCCCAGACCGCTGAGGGTCTCGGCGTGAAGTCGGTCTACATCCTGAACGACAAGCAGGCCTACGGCGCCGGTGTGGCGACGTACTTCGAGGACGCCGCCAAGAAGCTCGGCATCAAGGTCCTCGGCAACTCGGCCTACAACACGAAGACCGGCACCAACTACCAGGCCCTCTTCCAGGGCATCGCAGCGAAGCACCCCGACGCCATCATGGTCGGCGGCCTC